>CAMDSZ010000043.1 GCA_945906945.1 Akkermansia muciniphila | reverse complement strand
TGAAATGCGAGTTTTTCAACCCGCTCGGTAGCGTCAAAGATCGCATCGGGGCCGCAATGATTGCTGCGGCAGAACTCGAGGGAAAAGTGAACAAGGAGACGGTGATCATCGAACCCACCAGCGGCAATACCGGAATTGCATTGGCGTTTGTATGCGCGGCCAAGGGCTACAAGCTCATCCTCACCATGCCCGAGACCATGTCGCTCGAACGACGCACACTTCTCTCCATGCTGGGTGCAAAGCTCGTGCTCACACCGGGAGCGGAAGGAATGAAGGGCGCCATTGCAAGGGCGGAGGCGCTCGTTGCGGAAACTCCGAACTCTTGGATGCCGCAGCAATTCAACAACGCCGCCAATCCCGAGATCCACCGCAAAACTACCGCCGAAGAAATCTGGGCTGACACCGATGGGAAGATCGACATCTTTGTGGCCGCTGTCGGAACCGGAGGAACAATCACTGGAAGCGCCGAGGTATTGAAGTCGCGCAAGCCCTCGCTCAAAGCGATCGCCGTGGAACCCAGCGACTCTCCTGTGATCACACAAACAATGTCGGGACAACCTGTGAAACCGGGGCCGCATAAAATTCAGGGAACGGGCGCGGGATTTGTCCCGAACAACCTGCATTTAGGGATCGTCGACGAGGTCATTACGGTCACCAACGACGAAGCATTTGCAATGGCGAGACGCCTTGCAAAAGAGGAGGGTATCCTCGCCGGCATCTCGTCGGGCGCAAACGTGTGTGCCGCGATCGCTGTTGCCAAACGGCCTGAGAACAAAGGAAAACTGATCGTCACGATCGCCTGCTCAACCGGTGAACGATATCTTTCAACTGCGCTTGCAGCCGAGGCTCGCGCTGAAGTCGGTGCATAATTTGCTGCCGATTTCGCTCGTCCCCTTCACTCCTTGCCCAGCGTAGTTCCGGCGTGCTGTTAGAAACTGATACAGGCCACTTGCACAAACAATGCGCGCCTGTATTGGTTCTCTAAACGTCGGCCACCACCCCATGGAAGCACGCATTTCTTGCTACTTGTCTCGCTACATTTTACTGCTGGCACTCCTGATGCTCGCCGCCTGCGCAGGCGACCGGGCACACGTGATCCGAGTCAGTGTAGCCGATCAGCGAATGGCGCTTTATGAGCACGGAGTGGAAGTGCGGCGCTTTCCGATTTCCACTTCGAAATTCGGATTGGGAGATATTCCCGGCAGCAACCGCACGCCAATCGGCACGATGGAAATCGCGAAAAAAATCGGCGCTTCGGCTCCGGTTGGAATGAAGTTTAAAAGCCGCGTACCAACGGGTGAAATCGTACCAGTGAACGCTCCAGGCCGAGATCCGATTGTGACGCGAATCCTCTGGCTGAGGGGACTGGAGCCCCGGAACTCGAACGCTTTTTCGAGAATGATTTACATTCACGGTACTCCCGAGGAAAGAACGCTCGGAAGCCCGTCGAGCTACGGCTGCATCCGAATGCGATCCAATGATATCGTGCAACTTTTCGCCGCCGTTGGATCAGGCGCTAGAGTGGTAGTCGATACAGCGCCGCTCCCTGAGCCCGCGATTGCGCCGCAAGTTGCGAAGGGCAATCAGGCTTCGCTATCCCAGTAGCACAAAACGTGCGTCCAGCGCCGCTACAGCATCAGCACCAAGCTTCCGACCCACTTGGTGAGCCATGCGCAAAGTTCTGAGCGGGTCGACACCCAACTGCAGGATCCCTGCGCGTCAAGGATTCCGAATCCAGCACCGTAAGCCGCACCATTCACCACGCAGAGCGCGCAGCCGTTCTCCTGGATCTGTCGTGCGCCACGCGAAAGACTGTTTGCACGATCGCCATCCATTTCAAACTTCCAGCCGACTACTCGCGCACTCGGAAAAAGCTGCTTGAGGTGGGGAAGCACTTTCTGAGCAGGCTTCAAGGCGATGTGCAGCTCCGGATACTCACTGGATATCTTTGCAAAATCCGCAAGACTGAGCCCGTCTGCCGTGCACACGGATGCGACTTCGTAGTCGCATAGTGCAGCTGTTTGGAACACCGCATAAACGCTTTCACGTTCGGACTGGGCGGCCAATCCCTGGAGCAGCTCATCATTTGTGGCGAAGTAGCGGACCGTTACGCCAGCCCCAACGGGATCCCGGAAAGTTGCTGCGGAACTTTTGAAACAAACCACATCCCAGCCCGACTCGAACAGTCCCTCCGCGAGCCGCACTCCAAGTTCGCCCGTTGAGTAGTTAGTTATCCTGCGAACCGAATCAACAGGGGCCACGCCGGGACCACAAGTCACTATAGCTATCGGGCGGACGATTGGGGAATCACTGTGCATAGGTGAGATCCGCACAATGGTCTGTCCACCCAGAATGTTGGTTTCGTTGAGGGACAGCGACCCACCGACGGCGTTTCTATATTAGGCCGTAACAGCTACGGAGCAATCCCTCTTCGCGCATCGGCATGCGTTTTCTTGACTACAAACCACTCCCAGGTGCTTCAGGGTAAGCGTTCAAGGTCCCAAGCAGCCAACTGTTGATGTAAATCATTCGCGGCCAGCATTCTCTCCTGCCTGTCTGCCAGGCGCTTCACCTTCACCTCTGGCCATTCGCTCCCGATGACAACGGCAAAACGCGCCCCAGCCAATTCAGCCGCCTGAAATTGTTTCCCTACCTTCAACTCCCCAAACGCATAATCCCCCCTCCACCCCCCTTCTCTCAGGCCCTGCACAACCCCCAGAGCATCCGCCCGCCTACCCTCGTCAGCGATCACCACGTAAACATCAGCCACTCCGCGGGCCGCGATCCAAGCATCCCGGCGCGCCTTCGCCGCCGGCACATCTTCCAGCAAATTCGCCAAGACCACATCCCCCATCCCAAAGCCCAAGGCAGGCATTGAAACCTTGCCGTCACTCATCACCTCCAAGAGCTGATCATACCTACCCCCACCAGCCAGCGCCCGCTCTTTGCCCGAGCGGTCAAACACCTCAAAAACCAGTCCGGTGTAGTAGGCTAAACCGCGCACGATCGTCAGGTCCACCTCCACAAACTCAGCCATCCCGCGTGCACGCAGGTTTGCTAGGATTTCCCCCAGCTTCACGGCTTCACAAGCCGGGTTACGAATAAACTCCCGCACAGCCTCAAGCGAAATCCCGAAGGTTTCCAGTTTATGGCGGCTGTCTGCTTCGGATGCCCGCTCCAACTTGTCCACCACGGCCAGGAAATCCAACAACCTCTCAGTACCAACCCCACGCGCGAGAGCGAATTGCGCCCATGCATCCCGGTCACTCAGACGCACCACAAAATCCCCAGCACCCAACCCGAACCCGCGCAACACATCGATCACCAACGCCAAAAGCTCGGCATCCGCCCCCGATCCAGCCTCGCCCAAAATATCACAGTTCAACTGAAGAAACTCCCGTAACCGCCCCCGCTGAGCCTTTTCGTACCGGAAAAACGACGGGGCACAAAACCACTTCATCGGCTTCTTGTAGTCACGCTCCCTCGCGATCACCATCCGCGCCAGAGTCGGAGTCATCTCGGGCCTCAGGGCGACGTGCCGCCCCCCCTTGTCATTAAAATCAAACAACTGCCCCACCAACTCGCCACCGCTCTTCTTGCGGTATAAGTCCACCGACTCAAGCGCTGGACCGTCGTACTGTGCAAACCCATAGCGCTGGCAAACGGAACTCCACACGGAGAGAATATACTCCCGCAGCGCGCACGCCTCGGGATAAAAGTCACGGAACCCTGGAAGCAGTTGCATAGTTTGAACTTCAAATTGTGCAAGCGCCTTCCAGCTCAATCCCAAGCGCGACCCGCTGCGCCCGAACCAGCTGCGCCGCCCCCTCGCGCCCAAGGTCCAGCATCAACTGAAATTCCTCGGGCGTGAATACCGCCTCCTCCCCCGACCCCTGCACCTCGACGTAACTGCCCCCCTCGGTAACCACCAGATTCATATCCACCGCCGCATCCCGATCCTCC
Organism: Akkermansia muciniphila; assembly: GCA_945906945.1. Classification (GTDB taxonomy): domain Bacteria; phylum Verrucomicrobiota; class Verrucomicrobiia; order Chthoniobacterales; family Chthoniobacteraceae; genus Chth-196. The sequence continues at coordinate 14,251 of CAMDSZ010000043.1, read as the reverse complement.
ACGTAATTCAAATCCAGAAGGGGCACCCCCCCGACCATCCCGACGCTCACCGCAGAGACCAACTGCCTCACTGGCATCTGCCTCAGCTTTTTATCCTCCACAAGTTTGCGGCAAGCCATGTAGGCCGCCACGCAGCCGCCTGTGATCGACGCGGTGCGGGTCCCACCATCTGCTTGCAACACGTCACAGTCCACCCAAAGCGTCCTCGAGCCCAACGCCTCAAGGTCAATCACAGCCCGCAGAGAACGCCCAATGAGCCTTTGGATTTCAACGCTGCGTCCGTCCACCTTGCCTCGCGACGAATCGCGCGCCTTCCGATCCAGAGTGGAATAGGGCAACATCGAGTACTCGGCGGTGAGCCACCCGCCTGTCACCCCCTGCTCCTTCATCCAGCGCGGGACGGATTCCTCAATCATCGCGCTGCAAATCACACGCGTGTTACCGGTTGCCACGAGCACTGAGCCCGTCGCATGCGGCGCAATACCGGGGGTGAAAGAAAGAGGGCGCAATTGGTTTGCAGATCTGCCGTCGGGACGATTCATAACGGGAAATCATCCCCGCAACGCCACCTTTAGACAACCCTGGAGTCTACGCCTCTTGGATCTTTTGAACGCGCCGCCGCCGCGCGGTGTCAGAATGGGTGTAAAGTTTACACACTATGGGCTCCCGCCAAGTTCTACCGTGCCTACCAAAGGTGCCGCTTAAACATTTTGAGTGCTCCGGCGAACACTCGCCTGTACAGCGCTCCAATCAACAGCGCTCCAATCAACAGCGCTCCAATCAACAGCGCTCCAATCCACCAATCCGGGCCGTTTCCAGGATTGTCCAATTGGCTGAAGGCAGCCCCTTGTTAAACACAGACCTCGCGCAGCCCAACAGCGCCGGTTTCCGCGACACACGTCTCCACCATCTACCTAGGCCGTTCACCTCAAGGTCATTGCCCAATGACGCACTGCCCTTGAGTGAACCGGATTCGACTCCGGCGCCAGTCGATTCCAAAACAGCTCACTTGCCCCGCGGCACACCCTCTGAAATCTGCGAACTTCGCAGCAAGCCGCGAATATTTTCCACTGCGGGCCATATTGCAGGCCGTGATACCATGGCGGCAGCCGGCTCTCGCCTTCGGGGCGAGCGCGGTTTCTTAGCCATGGAAGAAGAACCGTTTGAATCCCTCGGGCAGCCAACAGCCCCCGCATCCCTGCATGCCACGCAGGACGATCGATCGCCCGCAACTTATGCACCTGGAGCGAGACTGAACCCATCGGCGCAAACGGAGGTCTTTGACCCGTCGCGCAAAACCGCGGGGGGCGGGTCTCTGGAAAATCTGGACGACTTACAACTCGTCTCGGCAGCACAATCCGGGGAGGCAGCGGCGTTTGACATTTTGATGCTCCGACACACCTCAAAACTCTACGGGCTTGTGTACCACATGAGCAGCAGCCACGAGGACACGGACGATCTGTTGCAGGAGATCTGGGCCAAAGTCTATCGCTCCCTTCCGAGCTTTCGGGGAGCCTCCCGCTTCTCGACATGGGTTCACTCGATTGCAGTGAACATGACACTCAATTTTCTCAAGAAACGCAACCGCCGCTCTCCGGTGAGCATTAATGCCGCTCCGGAAGGGTCCGATGCAACGCTCGCGGATCTACCCGGAATCGACGCCGAACTCGAGGACGCCCTGATTTGCAACCAAACGCCTCGAACGGATGCAAACAGAGGAGAACTGCAGAAACTTTTAAGCGATGCCCTAGATGAGCTCACGCCGGAGCATCGCGCGGTTGTGACCATGTTCGATGTGCAGGGCATGGCCCACGCGGAGATCGCCAAGGTGATGGGCATTTCCGAGGGCACAGTCCGATCACGTCTTTTCTACGCACACAGGCAATTGCAGAGCTATTTGAGCGGTGTTGCGTCTGATTTTTTACAAACCCCAAACAAGAACGCGTTGTAGTTCTCTCTGCAGCTAGAGAGCTAGAATTGGCGCATTCTTGCGTCCCGATCTAAACCGATATTCCAAAAATCAAGCCGGCCAAACACAAACCCATGACAGAGCACGAAATCCAAACATTACTCCGGCAGCGTTCCGGGGGGGAAATGCCAAAAGGCTACGCGGAGGCTTTGCTAAGCCGCTTCCAAGAGCGCCAGCGCTCAGAGCTTTTGAGGCGTTCCGCGTGGCAGATTGTTTCCGAAAGGGTTGCCACCTTCTGGAGCGAGCACAGCATGAGCAACGGAACCTACACGCTGGCGATGGCAGCCTTGGTCGCAATCAGTGCTGGGGCAATTTTTATGGCGAAGCCGCGCTTACAACCCGCTGGACTCACCATGCCGGATAGTTCGTTGTTTCAAGGTGATTTTGCTAAACAACAACAGAGGGCAGTTCTGTCAGGGAGCGCCGGAGAATCCGAAATTCCATCAAGCCCCGTCTCGCCCCTGAACAGCCAGATGCCCCTCGAGACTCGGCAGGTGAGTTTCGGCAGATGAAAAAGTTCTGCGGGTGTAAGGTCAGCCCTCGAGATTGACCTCTACCTCTCGATTTAAGACAACTTATCCCAAGCGCGCGCTGAGGGCGCAGAATGCTATGATCAGCCCCATCCTTTGCTTCAGTGTTTCTGAGACTCGCAAGGCATGTGGGGATGGATATGCATCGAAATTTTAGTCCGACAGCGAAGTAGGGAAGCCCTGCATGAGAATTCCAACTTCGGTTTCACTTCTCGCCCCCAGAAATTGGCGGCCACTTTTCCGCCGAGTCTCAGATTGCGCTACGCCGTAACAGGACGCTCTTAACCTGCTGGCAGTAACTCGCAACGTCCGCCGCCGCCAAAATCCCGGAGACAATCACCACTCTTCTCGCCCCTGCATCCAGCACCTGCTCGAGATTCTCAAGCTTGATTCCTCCGATGCAAAAAACAGGGACCGCGACTGACTCCTGGACTGCCCGAATATCTTGTACGCCGATTGCCGGGCGGCCCGGCTTTGTGGGCGTGGCAAAAAGCGGACCAAATCCGATGTAATCTGCGCCCTGTTCGATCGCTGCTTTCGCCTGGGCAAGGCTGTGTGTTGATTTACCAATGAGCGGAAGCGCCACTTCGCCCGCCAGCGCTCGCCCCGCGCGCCAACGAGCGTCGCTCACCTCAAAGTCATCCTGCCCCACGTGGGCGCCCTGCGCCCCAACAGAAGGAACCAACTCAGGGTGATCGTTCAGAATGAAAGGCACACCTGCCGACTCCGTGATCGGAATCAGACGCCGCGCGTACGATTCGATCTCCTCCTCCGAAGCTCCCTTTGCGCGTAATTGGAGAACATCCACACCGCCCTCCATCATCTTTTCAACCACACTCTCCAAATTCTCGGAGCGCACGTATCCAAGGTCGGCTATTCCATAGAGCAAGGCATCAGAGAGACTTTTCATTCCTAATCACGGTAGCACTCAGATTCAGGCGCCGTCACTTCCAATGAGGACCCCCCGCGGCTGAATTTGTATTGCGGCAAGCGTATCCATGGGGCACCCGACAACTTTTGTCAAAGAGCGCACCTCAACGCGGGACACCATCCCTCCGCATCAAATATCACCACCCTTTGCACCAGCGGAGCGATCGAAGCTTTCCCTTACGCTGGCTACACCGTAACGTATCTGCACTACCCTCCCCCTCTGTGAAGCCCACCCGCTTTCAATCATCGATTCTATGGACCGCTGCGGGCATCACCGCAGTGTTAGTCGGCATCCCAGTCGGTCAGGAATTACGCTCGGCTTTTTCCGAACAGCAGTCGAAAAATCCGGGTCAATACAAGAAAGACGCTCAACCGGGGACCCTTACCCGAGCTGCCTCCACCCAGTCGGCAGTTGAAAACAAACTTAGCGACGATGCAATCGAAGCGGAATTATCCACGCTGCTGGGTGCCTCATCCAGGGCTGGCGGCTCGAGGTCGGCGTCTGAGGTGATAAACGCGATTTCCGCCGCTAACGAGGAAAAAAGCGACCTCCAACGCTACCTGCTCATTTATGAGGCGGTGGGCGAGTTGGGCCGCAATGATTTTGCATTGGCTCTTTCGCGCGCCCGGAAGGAGAACAACCATATCGCGCAACGCGCTCTTGAACGCCGCTGGGCAGAGATCGATCCACTCGGCGCAGCAAAGGCATGGGCGAGCGGTGCTGAAAAACTGGTGAGTGATTCCTTTTTTTCATCCTGGGTAAAAATCAATCCCTCGAGCGCCCTGACTTGGTTTTCAGCACTCGAAGAGGGTTCGCAAAAACAAAAGGCCCGCGAACTTGTTCTCGACCGCGTGGCTAAATACGACCCACAGCGTGCACTCGATTTTGCGAACCAGATCGCAGACGAAAAAGACCGGACCTCTCTCGTGGCTCGTTCGCTCAAAACCTTATCTTTCTCTGACATGACCCAGGCCGTTTCACTCGCGCGCTCGCTGCCGGAAGGCGCCACCCGCGACACCGCTTTAGACACGGTGGGCACACAGCTGGCTGCAACCGATTTGGCGGCGGCACAAAAGCTGATCGCAGAAAATCCAGCAAGTAGCTTATCCCAATCGCCTGCAAGCGTCGCGGCGGCGCTACTCAAACAATCTCCGGATCAGGCGATGGCGTGGGCGAATGCCCTTGCCGACGGAACTGCCAGAGACGCAGCCTACGCAGGCATCGCCAAAGAGTGGGCGGTCCGTGACGTGGAAGCCGCCGCTGCTTGGCTCGATACACTGCCTGCCGGCACTGCCAAAATCGCGGCTGTGACCGCCTTCGCCGGCAGAAACGCCGCGCGAGACCCGGAAGGCGCGACTCTTTGGGCGTCCACCCTGCCAGCGGGTGAATCCCGCACACGTCTACTGAACCTGACCGTTTGGAATTGGCAGCGAACCAACCCGGCGGCGGCACAACAGTGGATTGAAACCGTAGAATCTCTGTCACCCGCCGAAAAAGAGGCGCTTTTTAGTCGGAACAACACTGCTAAGTCCTCCCGAGACAAAACAAAAGGCCCGGACAAGAGCTCCCCGAAGAAATAGGCCAGCCGAAGCATGCTCATTGAGCTGGGCCACCCGCTTCCAGCTGAGCCATCGCTTGGCTTTCCCTATTTTCAGGACCGCCACGGGATGCCTTGCTTTCAGACGTCTGCTTGTAAAGGCTTCGTCCCTTTCATGGGATCTGCCTTTCAGACCTTCCTCGCTCGCCTCACCAGCACCCTCAGCCTCTGGGGGATCTGTGCCGCCACCATTTACTGGGCCTTTGAGTGGGGCTTTTGGGCGCTGATCGGCATGCTATCGATTTGTGGGCTTCACGAATTCTATAAAATGCTGCGAGCCGGCGGCGTGGCAACCTTCGCGAAAACCGGACTGCTCCTAGGAATTCTAATCGCCATCGGCGCGCTTTGGATCGCCCGCGCCTACGGCTCAGACGCCGCTATTACCTTCGCTTCCTCGGCGCTCGCACTCTCGGCAATGCTGATTTTTACGCTGCAGGTATTCACCCGGCATTCCCCCACTCCCTCCATTTCGGAGTCGAGCTTCACGCTGCTTGGGCTCCTGTATATTCCGTTTTTAGCATCCTTCATTTCGGCGCTGATTTATCTTACACCGAGGGATTCTCATGGCCTCCTAACAGGCCACTTTTACCTCCTTTACCTGGCCGCTGTCACAAAATTTTCGGACTGCGGCGCCTACCTTCTGGGATCATTAATTGGAAAACATCCGATGATTCCCCATGTCTCTCCAAAGAAGACATGGGAAGGCTTTGCCGGCGCACTTTTGCTTCCCGCCTTTGCCTCCTGGCTGTTGTTCAGGATGATGCCTGAGCAGCTCTCACTGCTTTTTTCAAGCCAACGCGCTATCCTGCTCGGCTTATGCCTCGCAGTTGTCGCCGTGGTCGGTGATCTCGCCGAATCAGTCGTCAAGCGGGCCACCGGGGTAAAGGATTCTGGCCACTTTATTCCCGGAATAGGCGGGGCACTCGACCTAGTGGACTCTCTTTTGTTTACCGGGCCTCTCTTGTATCTGTACCTGCGATACGCATCCTTTTTGTCCTAATGAGCGAAGCCTCAGATTCAGTCACGCGTTCAACTACGCCACGCCGCCGCCGCGTAGTCATCCTTGGCAGCACCGGTTCCATCGGTCAGTCGGCACTCAAGGTTGCAAGGGATATCCCTGAGCGCATGGAGATCGTTGGGCTCGCAGCCGGAAAAAGCGTCGGTCCATTTCTCGAACAATTACGAGAATGGCGGCCCCGCGCTGCAGCGCTTTTTGATAAGACCGCTGCCGCGGAAGCTCGGGCCCAACTTGAACTCTGGAATCTTGAGACCTCCGCCTCTGCCAAGGTGCCCAGTGAAATCGACGAGGGTGAAGCTGGCCTATGCGCACTCGCTTCAATGCCCGAGGCCGACCTAGTCATCATCGCAATCGTGGGCACTGCAGGTTTGCGCCCGGCGCTTGCAGCGATCGAGGCCGGCAAAGACATCGCAGTCGCTTCGAAGGAAATTCTCGTCATGGCCGGGTCTGTTGTCATGGAAGCCGCCCGCCGCAAAGGAGTGCGGGTGCTGCCAGTCGACAGCGAGCACAACGCGATTTTTCAATGCCTAGAGGGGCGCTCCATCAACGAGGTGTCGCGCCTGTTGCTCACCGCGAGCGGCGGCCCATTCAGAACTCTTCCGCGAGAATCGCTTCGACACGTCACCCCTTCCCAGGCGCTCAAGCATCCCACCTGGGATATGGGCCGCAAAATCTCGATTGATTCCGCGACTCTTTTCAACAAGGGCCTCGAGATGATTGAAGCCCGGTGGCTTTTTGATCTGCCAATCACGAAGGTTGACGTTGTTGTCCATCCCCAAAGCATCATCCATTCCATGGTCGAATTCGTGGACAGCTCAGTACTCGCGCAACTCTCCAACACGGACATGTGCTTTCCAATTCAGTATGCCGTCACCTGGCCGGACCGCGTTCCAAATCGACTGCAACCTCTGGATTTTGCAAAACTCGGAAAACTCGAGTTCGAATCTCCGCGCACTGAAGACTTCCCTGCAATCAATCTAGCCCGCTGGGCCGGTGAAGAAGGCGGCACGCTGCCAGCCGTCCTCAACGCGGCAAACGAAATTGCGGTTGCCGCTTTCCTTGACGGTAATTGTGCGTTTCCAGACATCTGGAGCACAGTGGAAAAAGTCATGCGCTCGCATCAAACCGACTCAGCACCAAGCCTAACCTCCATCTTGGATGCCGACCAGTGGGCGCGCAACAAGGCAGCTGCTCTGCTTTCCATCTCAAACTAAAACACCGCCCAACCCCATGTCGATTACCACCCAGCTCACGCCCAAGGGATCCAATTTTTCGAAGGTCGTTTTCGGCACATGGCGAATTCTGGATGACGATCGCACCCGCAACAAAGAAGGACTGCTCTCGGTCTTAAAAAGCTGTCTAGAAGTGGGCATCACCACCATAGACACGGCAGAAATTTACGGCGGCTACCGCGTTGAGGAAGCAATCGGCGCTGCACTCGGATTAGACAAGTCCCTCCGGCAGCACATGCAAATTGTCACCAAATGCGGGATCTATGTTCCCAACGAGTTTCACCCCGAGCGCAAAACTCCTTTTTACAATTCGACCGCGCATCGAATCATTAAAAGTGCCGAGAAATCCCTTCGCTTTTTAAACACGGATTACATCGATCTTCTGCTGATTCACCGACCGGATTGGCTCGCCTCTGTCGACGAGACTGCAGCGGGATTAAACCAATTACTCGCCGCTGGAAAAATCCGCAACGTTGGCGTTTCAAACTATAGTGCTGCACAGTTTGCCGCATTGAATTCACGCATGGATCAGCCTCTGGTCACAAACCAGGTTGAATTCAGCCTCCTTCACATGGATCCGATTTACGACGGGACCTTCGACCATGCCCAGCAGCACCGGTACAAACCAATGGCTTGGAGCCCACTCGCAAGGGCGCTGCTCATGGATCCAACCCATGCCCCCAGCCAGCGTATTCACACGGCGTGCACGGAGCTTTCAGCAAAATACGACAACGCTTCCGTGGATCAACTCGCCTACGCCTGGATCATGGCGCATCCCAGCCAACCACTGACAGTGATCGGCACCGGCAAGACTGAGCGAATCCACGCGGCGGCCGCGGCGGCTCAAATCAAATTGGAACGCGAAGACTGGTATGCGCTATGGACTGCGGCCATGGGCCACTCGATTCCCTAGCTTTGTCCTTCTTGTTTTCTCAGCACCCCTAACGTGCATCGAACGCGCACCCCTCCAAGCCGGCTACGTTTCGGTTCGACGCATCAAGCGTGGGAGAGAAGGCGCGGAAGATCCCCGCGCCCGCTCGCGAACAGATTTCTTGTGAGAGCTGTTACGGAAGCGCTCGAAGCCACCTCAGCTTGACGGGAGTAATTTCTCGAGCAGCTTATTTAGACGTCCCAACATTGCGCGCGGATCTTCAGTCAGTCCCGCCGCCACCATCGCGTTTTCCAGCAACTGAACTCCCACCTGCTTCGCCAAAGTCGCGTCCGAGCGCCGGAGTCCGTCCAGCTTTTGGATGATCAGATGGTCGGGATTGATCTCAAAATCGGGCTTGGGCTCGGCCTGCGAGAGCTCCTCCTTGCCCATCATCTTCATCATCCTCCGCATGCTGGCATTCATCGCACCCTCCGGCTCGCGAACCGCAGCGGGACTACCAACCAAGCGCTCACTCGCTCGCACTTCGCCAACTCGCTCGGCAAAGGCTTCCTTTAAGAATTCCGACAGCTCTTTGACCGCCTCCGCGCCCAACCCCGGGGGCTTGTCCGACGGGCGCTCGATCTTCACATCCGCCTTGGCAGCAGCCACTAGGTTTTTGCCGTCAAATGCGTGCAAATGCTCTAGCACAAACTCATCGCGTGGATCTTCAAGGAAAAGCACCTCCCATCCCTTCTCGCGAAAAACTTCATAATCCGGGCTCGCAAGCGCAGCTTCGCGATCCGAGGCGCTCAAGAAATAGATCTCCTTCTGAGCCTCGGGCATGCGGGAGATATAATCCGCCAGAGACGTTACCTTTCCAGCCTCCGTGAACGACGAACTGAATCGAAGCAGCTTCGCGATCGCCTCACGGTGACTCCAGTCCGTTGCAACCCCCTCTTTCAGACAATGCCCGTGCTGGGCAAAAAATTTGGTGAAGGCCTCAGCATCCTGCGTTGCCTCCTCCTCGAGCCACTTGAGCACGCGCTTGGTGAGAACCTCGTTGAGCTTTCTCATCAATGCACTGTCCTGCATCGTCTCGCGGGAGATGTTCAACGGCAGGTCCTCGCTATCGACAACGCCCTTTAAAAAACGAAGCCAGTCCGGCAACAACGCTTTCGCCTTGGGAGTGATCAACACGCGCTTGCAATAAAGATGCACCTCGCCCTCTTGGCGTGACATGGTCATCAACTCCGTATTGCGCTCAGGAACAAACAACACAGCCCGAATCGCCAGTGGCGCGTCCGCATTGAAGTGCAGCCGGTACCGCGGCGCATCCATGTCATGCGCTATGTATTTGTAAAACTCAGAATAATCGTCGTTGGTGATCTCTGAACGATTCTTGGTCCAAAGCGGCTGTATCGTGTTCACCACTTTTCCGTTTAACTCGATCGGGAAGGATACAAAATTAGAGTATCGCTTGATGATCTGCTCGATTTTGTAACCGTTTGAAAAATCCTTATCGTCCTCGGACAGTTGCAGAACGATGCGTGTGCCCCGCTCCAGATCCGGAGCAGCCTCAAGTTCATAGCCAGTTTTTCCGTCGCTCTTCCAAATCCAGCCCTGTTCATCGGGACGGTAGGAGCGTGTGTAGACCGTCACCTGACCTGCGACCATAAACGCGGAGTAAAATCCCACTCCAAACTGCCCGATCAAATGCGCATCATTCTGATGCTTCTTCATCTGCTCAAGAAAAGCCTTTGATCCGGAATGGGCGATGGTGCCCAGATTTTCAACCAGCTCTGCCTGGGTCATGCCGATGCCCGTATCGGCAATGGTGATGGTTTTAGCCCCGTCATCCGTGGTCACGCTGATGCCCAGACTTTTCTGCGGATCCAAAATCGATGTGCCCGCAGTCTGCTGCAAAAACTGAAGCTTTTCATTCGCGTCAGCAGCGTTGGAGATAAGCTCGCGGACAAAGATCTCTTTGTCCGTGTACAGCGAGTGGATGACGATCTCTAAAAGTTGCGCGATCTCGGCCTGGAATTCGTGTTTCTCTGTTTTAGACATAGACCCGCGAGACTACAGCACTGAGGCCGTTCTCGGGAAGGGGTCTTCGACAGATGAAAACCAAAAAATTTACATCCGTATGCTCTGGCCTGGATGGTCTGACCTAGGGTCAGCGCGGGTCAGCGCGAAAATCAGTGCTCGATCGCGACAGGCGTGCCCACTTCCACATTCCGGAAGAACGCCTCCGCCATAAACCTAGGCATGCGGATGCAGCCGTGTGAGGCCGCGTATCCGGGAAGGAACCCTTCATGCATCCCTATGCCGTCCTTGATCCGCATGAAATACGGCATCTTTGCGCCATCAAAGCGCGTCCCAGGGGGCATTGCATCCTTTGTGCGATCAATGTCCTTCTTGACGATCTGCCCGTGTGCGTCGACGTAGTCGCCGTATTTGCCAGAGGCGTAGTTCTTGTCCTTCTGCTGGATCTTGAAAGACCCTGTCGGCGTTCCAAACCCCTCGCGTCCGGTCGAAATGGTCGCCACTCCCGCGAGTTCGCCCCCGATGTAAAAATACGAGCGCTGCTCGCTCAGGCGGATCACTATGTTGCGTGCCCCAGTCTTCCCATCCCCGTCCCAGTAACTGTAATTATCAAAATTACCACGGGCATCATCTCTGGCTGAGAACCCGCCGAGGTACACCGTGTCCTTGCGCAACCGAGGATCCAAATTCTGGCACCCCGTAAAAAGCATCAGCACCAACAGAATTGGGAATAGGAGGCAAGGCAGACGCCAAAAGCTACGCATGGGGTGGGTTAATCTCTGAAGTTGAACCAACAATAAAAAGCCATTCCAGCGCAACGTCAAGACCCCGCGAACAGACTTAAGATTTACAACGACTCCAAGCTCGGCGAAGGTTCACACGCACGGCGCTGTCCCCTACCACACCCCATGAGTTCCACATCCAAACGCACTCCTCTTGCGGCAACCCACGAATTGCTGAGCGCCAGAATGATGGAATTCGGCGGCTGGCACATGCCCGTTCAGTACCAGGGTATTCTGCAGGAGCACAAAACGGTGCGCGAGGCAGCTGGCTTGTTTGACATTTCCCACATGGGTGAGGTGTTTGTTTCGGGACCGGGCTCCGAACTTTTTCTAAATACGCTACTCACCAACGATGTGCGGAGACTACCCGTAGGAGGAGGCCAATACACGCTCATGCTCAACGAGGGCGGCGGCGTGCTCGATGACCTGCTATGCTACCGCATCGAGAGCGAGCACTATCTACTGATCGTCAACGCGTCAAAAATCGACGAGGATTTTGCGTGGATTCGCTCACATGCCTCGCATTTTGAGCCGTCCGTCCAAGTTGAAAATCAAAGTCCTCTCTGGGCAGGGCTTGCACTTCAAGGCCCAAAGAGTGCGGCGATTATGCAGCGGCTTTTTCCACAAATCGACGAACGCGGGCAACCCTCCGCATCGCTACTCCCAGCTCGCAACACGATTGTTTCGCTTCCAGTGGCAAACGGTCCCCTGCTCGTTGCTCGGACCGGCTATACTGGCGAAGACGGCTTTGAATGCTTTTGTTCCTCCCAAAGCGCGCCCTTCTGGTGGGATCTCATTCTCAAGACCGGTGAGCCCGAAGGAGCGGTTCCCTGCGGGCTTGGCGCACGCGACACGCTGCGACTCGAAGCCGGCTTTCCGCTCAACGGCGCGGACCTTTCACCAGAGCATACGCCCTTGGAGGCGGGGTTAGGCGCGTTTGTGAGCCTTCAAAAGGGAAAGTTTGTCGGCCGCGATTCGCTTCTTACCCAGAAAGAAACAAGCATTCCTACAAAACTTGCAGGATTGAGAATGGACGGACCCACGCCTCCGCCTCGGGCACATTATCCTGTTTTGTTCAATGGCGAACGCGTTGGCGAAACCTGCAGCGGCTCTCTTTCCCCCACCTTCGGTCTTGGAATCGCCCTCGCCTATCTGCCATCCCAGCTCGCTGCATTCGGGCAGAAAGTCGCCGTCGACATTCGGGGCAGGCAGTTCCCAGCAACTGTTTCTCCACGCTCCATCCTCAAACACAAACCGTAGCAGCCAGCGCCAACCATTGTCCAAAACACCATGAACGTGCCCACAGACTCCCTCTACGCCACCTCCCACGAATGGCTTCGACGCGATGGCGATACCGCTGTTGTGGGAATCACAGATCATGCGCAACACGAACTCACCGATGTTGTCTACGTCGAGCTCCCCGCCGTCGGAACCCACGTCTCGGCCGGCCAACAAATCTGCGTTGTTGAATCTGTGAAAGCTGCCAGCGACATCTACAGCCCTGCAGCTGGTACCGTTGAAGCAGTCAACGAGTCATTGTCGAACTCACCAGAATTAATCAACACAGACCCACATGGCGACGGATGGATTTTCAAACTCCGTCTCGATGCGGGCGCCGATCTTGCGCACTTGAAAACACCTGAAGAGTATTCCGCCCAACTCGGCCAAAGCTGAGGCCTCTTCTCTCTGTACCTGCGCTCATGTACCCGCGTTCATCAAGGTAATGGAAACGCAGCTGCCCGTCTTGGTTCTCGCATCAAGCTCCCCACGACGCAGCGACCTCCTCAGGGCGCACGCTATTCCTTTTGAAATTTCACTGCCGGACACCGAGGAAATTTCGGATCCCTCCATCCTCCCAGGCAACCTCGTGCAACTAAATGCACAGCTCAAGGCTTGCGCTGTGGCTGTCCGAATGCCGGATCGGATCGTGCTCGGCGCCGACACTGTCGTTGCATTCGAAGGACGCGTTTTCGGCAAGCCAAAGAGCTGGCATGAAGCCGAGGAGATGCTGGAAATCCTGAATGGAAAAACGCACGAGGTTTTATCTGGCGTGTGCGTCCGCCACGCTGCGTCCCAGACCGAAATTCTGTTTATTGAATCGACGCAGGTGCATTTTCACAACCGATCCCGCGCGGAGCGGCGTGCATACCTTGAACGAATTCACCCCCTCGATAAAGCGGGCTCTTACGCAGCCCAGACCGACAACGGTGTAATGATCCGAGAGATCAGCGGACTGATGTCGAATGTGATCGGGCTTCCGATCGAAAGCCTCCTGCCGAAGCTAGCCGAGTTCGCAGCCAACACAAAGCCGTGTCAGCATTGAAAGCCCCTACGGCTTCTGAGGAGGCTTCCCTGCTTCATATTTCGTAGCGATAGACTTGCCGAATTCGATATAACCGAAAATCTTGTCGCCGACTTTCACCTCGGTAACCCACTTTTCGTACACCTTCACGTGCGATGTGATCTTCGTTTCGTCTTTGTAATACAAGACCCAGCCGTGGTCCCCTTTGTTCTTCTCGTATTTTTTGTCCACCACAAATCCCTCAAAGGGGGTCCGCTCGCCCTCGATGACCGCGGGCCTGGGCTTAGCCTTTTCCTGACAAGACGCACATGTCAGCGCTAGGAGAATGATCAGTCTCTTCATGGGTAAGGGCGGATATTTTATCCATCTTTCACAATCACTCAAGCGCCTTGCGGCGAATCAGCGCGCAGCCTCCGCGTTCCAAACCTTCAGGTCATCCAAAAGACCATCCCGGCCAGCCACGCCAAACTCAATTTTAGACTTGGTATCATGGCCTATTCCAGCGGATTGCAGATACCCAACCGGGCTTCCATCGATACTTGCTCGCATTGCATCCCCGACGGTTTCGACGGACAAAGCGTACCAACGCGCGGTTTCCAACTTCAGCGGGAAAGTTGCCGAACGCCCGGCCAAGAGCTTGGCTCGCTCGTCCCTTTTCGTCGGGTCGTCTGCCATGGCCCGAATATCCCAGCGTTGCGCCCCCTCCCTCTCATCCACCAAGGTCACCCCGTTCAGGCGAACCTGAACTCTACAGATATGTCCGTACTGCGAGCCCTTGTAGTTCCGATCGTCAAACTCGACATCAATCATACTGGCTCCCTCAAATCGAATCTTCACCTCCACGACACTATCCTTGGTCGGAAGCTCAAGCCCATGAACCGCTGCATGAGCCTTCACTGCAGGCCTGCCATCCGCGGCCGCCACGTCTTTGTCACGCGTCTGGGCTCCAGTCAGCACTCCGTTCTCAACCGAG
>CAMDSZ010000042.1 GCA_945906945.1 Akkermansia muciniphila | reverse complement strand
AGAGAACTTTTGAGAGCATTGTTTTGTGCGGGAGCTGAGGTTGCATTTTGTGTTACAACTCCTTTCAGCCACAGTATTTCGCACGAGACAATGCCTTTTCTAATTTCGGAGTTCAGGATTAATTCTAGATGGGACGCTTCCTTAACGAGAGCGCGCCTCGGCAACCTCGCAAACCACAGTGTATTCCCTACCATCACGTACAATGGTGAGTTTTACGCGGGTTCCGGGCTGCACGTCAGCGAGGGCTTTGGGCAGGGCGGCGGAGTTTTCAAGAATCACACCGTTCAAACCGGCGATGACATCGCCGGGCTGGAGGCCGGATTTTTCGGCGGGCGACCCCGGCAAGACTTGCGTGATCATCCCGCCAATGGGTGCGCGCAGCCCGAGTTGTCGCGCGAGTTCTGGGGTGAGCGCCATCGTGGACACGCCAAGGGTCTGCCTCTGCACTCGGCCGGTGCGCAGAATGCTCTCCATGGACTGCTTCGCAACATTCGCCGGTATGGCAAACGAGATCCCGAGCCAGGTACCCGTATTTGCAGAATAAATAGCACTGTTGATGCCAATGACCTCCCCGCGGAAATTCAGCAGCGGTCCGCCGGAATTGCCCTGGTTAACCGCAGCATCAGTCTGGAGAAACTCCACTCCACTGTCGCGAACTGCGCGACCTTTGGCGCTCACAATCCCCTGGGTGACGGTTTCCTGAAAACCGAACGGGTTCCCGACGGCCAGCACAGGTTGTCCCACACGCACACGATCGGAATCGCCAAAAGCGAGAGCCTCCACGGGGCCATTGATTTTAAGCACCGCAATGTCTGTTCCCGGATCGCTACCGACGAGATCCGCGTGTTCGATTCGGCCGTCGCTCAGCTGAACCTGGATCTCGGACATGCCAGAAATCACGTGGTGATTGGTGAGGATATAGCCCTCCGGCGAAACAATGACACCGGAGCCAAGCCCGGTTTTAGTCTGCTCTACAACCCGTTCGCGGGGGCCAAAAATTAAGTCGAAAGCATCAAGGACGTAAGGGACACGCTGCTTGATCTTGGTTTGAGTGGTAATGCTAACCACCGCGGGAACAACGGATTTAACGAGCTCGGCGTAATCGGATTCCAAGGCTTCGAGGGCAGGAAACCGACCACGAGGCGAAGCGGGCGCGGTGGCAGGAAGGGCGGGATCCGAGTAGGCTTTCACACGGGGTTGCAGATATTTGAATGGCCGCAGCTGCGCCCAAGCAAACATCGAAATTAGAACGATCAACCAGAGGAACACCCACTTTCGAGGCATGGCATGATGCTATCGCACCCTCGAAAATCTGTCCAAAGGAACGCGCTTTGGCGTTTGGTAGTCGGCAGGCTGCCAACTGTAGCCTGTGGTGCTTTTCAGCGCCGCGGTGCGGCTACCGCGGCATCCACAATCACCTTAACTTCCGAGGCGGAAACCCTGCCGTATGCATTGCTCGCCACCGCTACATATTTCCCAGCACTAGAGAACAAAGCCCTTGGCAACTGATAGGACTGCCTGGTGCTTCGTTGGATCAACCGATCGTCCTTGAACCATTCGTATACGATGGGTCCCGGCCCGGAAGCCTTGACCGTTAGCATCAGCGGTTGCCCAACTTTGAGGGGTGCCGGTGCAACGGGCGGCTCAATAATCTCAGGTGGGCCGGGCACCAAAATCATCGCCCGAGAGAACGCAGATCCGTACTCGTTCGAAGCCTCCAATTCATAAATCCCGCTGTTGCTCCCTCGGATTCCTGAAATTGACAGATTTGGCGTGTCGGCACCGCTGACGGTTCCGGTACCCGAAGCGCCGTTTTTGAGGCTAACTCCGTTCACTCGCCACGCATACGAAGTCGCACCGGCTACCGATCCAGAGAGCGTAATCGAACCCGCACCTGCAGGGACTTTCAATGATTCCAACCCTCTGGAGAAAACCGGCGGTTGCCCGATTTTGATTCCATACACCCAAGCGCGATCCAATCCTTCACTCAAAGCGCCATCTTTTTGATAGCGAAATTCGACCGTTGAAGTTCCGCGGGGAAGACTAACTTTTCGCTGCTCCCAAGAGGACTCGCCGCTCAACACAATCAAACTGCGCTTCGTTGCATCCAAAACCGGCCTTCCGTTCACGAACAACTGCACGGCATCACGCCGCGGTTCGCTCGAAACTTTCCAATAGAAGCTCAACACGCTGGGGCCAGCGGCGGAAAACTGCACTCGGCTCGCAGAGTTGTTGGCGATCAGCCCGCTGCCAGCAACAAAGCCCTCTTGTCCATCAGCGCGCACTGTTCGCACTCCCCTCCAAGGGGCCGTGGTCGTTGTCCTTAAGTTATCAAGACCCGCTATTGCCTCGGACAGACTCACGGATGCGGCTTCGATAATCAGAGTAAGCAAGCGTGATGTTTCTCCCGAGCGGTTGGAAGCAACAACCTTCAAGGACCAAGTGCCGGGTTCGAGCGGGATCCCGCTCATCTCCTGCTTTGCAGCGTCAAAACTAATTCCAGGAGGTAATGCGGCGGCGTCCAAGGCCACAACCGACCCTTCGGAGGCTTGCACTTTAAAACTGAACTGCTTACCCACCATTCCCAAAGTCTCAAAAACACCCACTAAAACCGGCGGCGGGACGGTATCGCTAAGGTGCCCCGAAAGTCGGTATCCACCAACTGAGCCATAAGCAGAATAACCAAGCACGTAACCGCCGGGAGGCTTCTCTCCATTGGCAGCGGAACGGATCAATAACCGGTAAGTTCCCGCAGCCAGAACTTTGCTCAACGAGGCACCAAGGGCATCCAAAGGATTGGAGATCGCCATCGTCGGCCCATCGGGAGCATTTGAAACATCCTGTAACTCAAGTTGAAGATCTGCGTTGGAGTACCCTGTAATCTCAGCCGATGGCATGACAGAAGCGGAGATAGATCCACCCATGGTTGAGAACTGAAAACTGTGCGGTTTGGAGAAATCCCTCAAAACTCCGGAGGCGCTGAAACTTCCCCCCTGCACCTCGAGCACCCCGACAGCCTCAGACCGATCAGCAAGCCCAATACCATTTGCAATTTTGCCAAGGATCGCGAGATCATCCTCGGTGTTGTTGGAGTTTGCATACTCGCCCTTGCTCCAGTGAGTGAGCGACTTGTAGTAGCTCATTCCCATGATCGGCGCCCAACTGGTGGGACTACTCAAGGTTCCTCCATGGCCGCTATAATAAGAAGTGGAACGGGTACCGTCATGGCTGAGCCCGAGCGTGTGACCTACTTCATGAGAGATTGCTTCTGCCACAGATTTCGCACTCAGCGTGAACACCCAGGCGGGGATGGTCTCGCTGAAGGAGGCGCCTGCCCGACTCCAGCTGCCGGTGAAGGCAACACCGCCGCCACCCGGGTAAGCGGAGTCGGTCGGCGTCACGATTACCCGCATGCGCCTGCCCACCGTGGCACTTTCGTAATCCGCCCTACGCGTCGTAAAAGTAATGTCAAACGGGGCGTAGTCCTCGGCGACCCGAGCCAGAACTTCCCGGATTTCGGTTGGCGTTAGTGAAGAGGGCGCCGCGTTGATAACAGCACCATTGTTCCAGGAAGTATCGACCACCTGCTCCCCATCAAAATCCAAGTAAACCACCCCTTTCGCCCCGGGGCGGGTGTCGATCTCCGGAACAACTCCACCGCGAGAAATTCTCACCCCTTCGCCCGACTCGGCCGCGGCAGCGGAGGGCATTTCGAGATCGGTCTGCGAATCTTTTGCTTTCGGCCAGCAAATCACCGCCGAAAGGCGGCGCTCGACCATCACCACTTCTCCATTTTCCTCGGTGACGATCTCGATGGCCATCTCGGATTCGGGCAGCAAAATTAATCCGAAAACCCGGTCGAAATTCGTGTTCAGCGTGAACGAACCATCCAAGCCTGCGAGCGCGCCGCCAAAGCGCAGCCAGCCGTGGTCCTCCATCCGCAGTCCCACTTGGGCCGGAATCCCATCTCCATCAAAGGAGGGCAGTAACACTTTGATCCCTTTCTCCAATGCTCGCAGCCTCCGCAATCCGCTCTGGTCAAGCTTCGCAACCCTGCCTCGATCCTGATGCGCATTCACCCCATCAACTCCTGACGGCATGCTTTGCAGCGACTTTCCCGTAAAATTCGAATCTCCAGCCCCCTTCTTTAAAGGCAAGACCAGGACTGTTTGCACGGCTGAGGCACCAACCGCGGCTTGGTCGCTTTGCGCTCCCAGTCCCTCAGCATGCACAGGAGAGAAAGCCTTCGAAGGCAAGGCAAGGCCATTGGGCTGCGCAACACCATCTAACTGGAAGTAATTTAGCCCCAAATTGTAACAGAGCACCAAAAAAAGAACTGCAGACGTGAGGCAGAGCGCCAGGACTCGGAGTCCGCCCGCAGAGAATACTGCACCCCGTCGCAGACTATTGCGCGAATGGGGAGGATCTGTGGGGCTCATACTTGTGCTATCTCTATGCGCCGGGGAAAAACGCCCGTTGCTCCTGCATCCTACCGGATCAGGTTAGTCACGCCAACTTCGAAACGGCAGACTTCCTTCAAGGACCTGGCGGATGGGGAGGGATTCGAACCCTCGGTACCCTTATGGGGTACACACGCTTTCCAGGCGAGCCCGTTCGACCGCTCCGGCACCCATCCTATCGCAGGGGTGATCACTGTGCTCGGCTTCGACTCAGGGCGCAAGCCCGAAGACCTCCCTATGGAGAGAATCCCAAAAAGATCCGGAAGAGTACGTCCCTTGGGTACCTGCGGATTGGATGCCGATCTAAGGGGATAGATAAAACACAAAAGGCATCTTGAGTTAAGCCTTCATCCTGTGCACTCTCTGAGGTTACATGAGCTTGGCACCGACCCCACCCCCAGTTGCGTCCTCTCCGTTCATCGTCAGGCTCAGCGTGACCGATCAAGTTCTCTCGGAGCTGCGCCGTAGGATTCTTCACGGAGTCATTCTTGGAGGAGAGACCATACCTGAATCGCAGTGCGCAGAGTCTCTCGGAGTGAGCCGAGTGCCCGTGCGCGAGGCCCTGATGGCGCTCGAACGCGAAGGCCTTCTGCACAAGGACCACAGGGGACGGACGATTGTGCGGTCCCTCGGGGGCAAGGACTACGAGGAAATCCTCACCCTCCGGCTCGAGATCGAAGGCATGGCTGCGAGGCTTTGCGCAACCGCCAGAAACGAGGAGTCTTTGCGGCTCCTAGAGATAAACATCGATGCATTCGGGGCTGCTAAAAGCGCTGAAGAGCTAGCCCATCTCGACGTTGAGTTTCATCGCCTGCTGTGCACCGCAGCCGGACACCCTTGGCTGCTCAGCGCGTGGAATACGATTCGCTGGCCGTTTGAAGCCCTTTTGGTAAGAAACTTCCGGACTTACATAGACGCCACCAGCCTCGAGGAGTCAAAAGTTTCCACCGACGATCATCGAAGGATTTTGGAAGCCATCCGTTCGAACAAAGCAGGCGAGTCCGAGCTGCTGATGCGACAACACATCAGCCGCTGGACCGACTGGAAACCAGCGTAGGACCGTCATTTCAGGATCGAATCATGAAGCGAACCACGATCCGATCACAAAGCTGTTGTTCATCCGAATGCTGTGACATCTCTCAGAAGATAATTTCTCCACAGCGACCAGGGCTCCATTATTTGACTCAATCGGGTATCTCGACGATATTTCACGCATGAGTACGCCGATTTTCTGGTGGTCGCTTGCGGCGATGTTGGTGCTGCTCGAGTTGGTTACCGGCACGGTGTACTTGCTGATGGTCGCGATTGGATTTGCGGCCGGAGGGATTGCAGCGCACTTCGGGCTTCAGGACTCCTCTCAGCTTTTGATTGCGGGGCTGGTCTGCGGCGCGGCAACGCTAGGATGGCATTCTCTTCGCTCTCGCCGAAAGGAGCCTGCCCCGCAGGCGGATAAGAGCGTGCAAATGGACATCGGGGAAACAGTCGAGGTCCGGGCATGGGAATCGAACGGAACCGCCCGGGTCATGTACCGAGGTGCAGAATGGAGCGTCCAATCCTCGGAAACAGCGTCTGTAGGCACTCTTCTTTCCACAGGGCTGCACCGAATTATTGAGGTTCGAGGAAACACGCTAATCGTGACCCCCACCAAAACTTTCTCTGCAGCTCCTGCAGAGACATCCTCTACGGCAAACGGTTGACAAAGAGAATCACGTGACGACTCCAAGCACTCCTGCCCTTGCGCCCTGATACCGAGCTCATTCACACCGTGCGCTTCACCCCACGCCGAACACACCGCTAAAGACGTGCCTTGAAAAAGCAGTTCAGTTCGCGGCGTGGTAAGCGCGCCAGACTTTTTGGATTCACAATCAAACAACACCCGGACATGCCCTCCCTCGCTCTCCTGATCTTCGTCATCGCCATCATTTTCACCATGCGTTCAATCCGCGTTGTTCCCCAGCAGAACGCGTGGGTTGTTGAACGGATTGGAAAGTACCATTCGACTCTAAAACCGGGTTTGAATTTCCTTATCCCCTTTGTCGATGCCGTGGCATACAAGCATTCCCTAAAGGAGATACCTCTGGATGTTCCCAGTCAGGTTTGCATCACGCGCGACAACACTCAGCTGCAGGTTGACGGAATCCTTTTTTTCCAAGTCACCGACCCGATGCGGGCAAGTTACGGCTCCTCAAATTACATCACTGCAATCACGCAACTCGCGCAGACAACGCTTCGCTCGGTGATTGGAAAACTCGAGCTGGATAAGACATTCGAGGAGCGCGACACCATCAACCAGTCGGTTGTGTCAGCTATTGACGAAGCCGCTTTGAACTGGGGGGTGAAGGTTTTGAGATACGAGATCAAGGATTTGACTCCTCCGAAGGAAATTCTCCATGCCATGCAACAACAGATCACGGCGGAGCGGGAAAAGAGGGCCTTAATTGCTGCATCAGAGGGGCGGCGTCAGGAGCAGATCAACATCGCGACCGGTGAACGTGAAGCATCCATCGCGCGCTCAGAGGGCGAGAAACAGGCAGTGATCAACCAAGCAGAGGCGGAGGCAGCCTCCATCAAAGCGGTTGCAGCCGCGACGGCAGAAGCCATCGAACGCGTGGCGCAAGCCATCCGCCAACCGGGAGGAGCTGACGCCGTGCAATTGAAAGTTGCAGAGAAGGCGGTCGAGGCCTACTCACGCGTGGCAGACAAATCAAAAACAACGCTGGTTGTGCCTTCAGATCTAAATCAAGTAGCCGGATTAATCGCATCGGCCATGCAGGTGGCAAACTCGTTGAAGGCTTCGAACGCACCGTAAAAAACACGCCTTTCAGCGATTTACTTTGGATCCCAGCTTTGCACGCAGAGGTGTTCGGTCGGTCAGTGGCTATTTCTTTTTCCTGCCCTTGGACTCGTCCAAGGCCCGGGCCAAGTCGGCCTCCTCTTCCATCTTTTGTGCACTTGCCTCCAAAGCGTCAAGTGCGGCGCTGATCTTCGCCCGCCCTTTCTCCCCCTCGTCTAGGATCTGATAAAACTTGCGTAAATCAACCTTCCCTTCGCTGCTTCCGGGCGTCGCTTCGTACCAATTCATGAAATCTCGCACCCGGGAAAGTCTTGCGGCGATACTTTCCCGCTCGAGGCGCGCCTGTCTAAAACGCACGGGCAATCCGGCCACCTGTCCCTTGATCAAGTCTCCGCAGAGGGCCGCGTACAAACCAATCACCTCGGA
Source organism: Akkermansia muciniphila (assembly GCA_945906945.1). Classification (GTDB taxonomy): domain Bacteria; phylum Verrucomicrobiota; class Verrucomicrobiia; order Chthoniobacterales; family Chthoniobacteraceae; genus Chth-196. Next base: position 10,656 of record CAMDSZ010000042.1, on the reverse strand, counting down.
GTAGAGAAAATGTGCCTTGGTACCCATCGCTAAAAATTCGACTTGCCGCGCTTGAAGCAGCGAGCGTATTCCTGGCAGACGCAGGTACTCATCAAAAGACTCGATCGGATAACAGACTCGCTTGAGGGTGGTGGAGTTGATGACGTCGATTTCCACAAGCCTCCGGAGTGCCTCTTCGGATTCCTCACCTGTCATCGTCATGCGCGAGCGTTGCGTGGCAAGCGACGCGGCTTGGACGGTCCACTCTTTTTGGATTTCCGCCTCGGTCCGCCCTAGGGACGGAAAGCACTGCGATAGAACTAAGTAAGGCGAAACAAACGGGTCAACATGCAGCAGGTCGAAGAAGCCGCTCGAACTATCTGCTCTGTTTGAAAGCATCGAAATCAAGCATCGGCCGATGGCTAACTCCAAGTTTGATGAAGGAGCTCCAGCATCTTCGTCATAGAGAAGAATGCTCTCCAACGAGGGAAGCTCAACGTTCGATAGCATGGGTCTTAACTCGTCAAGGGATGCAAGCGCGTTCGGATACCGCCACGCGTGCAGGACACCGTCTGTAAGCCAACGAGGCAGCCTGACCCGCTCCGGATGCAACCCCAAGCTTCCCCCGGGCCTCATGCCAAGCTCTTGCAAAACAATCTTCACTACGGATCTCTGAAAAACCTCGCCCTCAAAATCCTCGTTCACCGACGCCAAAAGCCTGAAAACCATGCCATCCGGCGCCTCCGCGATTTCAGCGTTCACAATTCCGGGCAACTTTTCTGGGTATAGAAAAATCTGAATCGGACGCGCACGCGGGAAAGACGCCCTTGGTTGAGCCAAACAAATCCAAACGTGATCTCTGAGCTCTACGGCTGAACGTAGCACTGCAGCCCGTCGAGAAAACTCCGCTATTTCAAAGAGCGCGTCTCCTTTCCTCGTCCGGTCACTATCGAGCACAACGACCTGCCCGGAGTTGTCCGTCGTGAACGTAGTCTTCAACGCCTTCCGCTGAACCGTCGGTGCCGCTTCAATAGACCCAGCGGAAACCAGATCAGCGGCTTCAAGCGCTACACTGAGCAGCAGCAGGCAGATGGAAAGCCACGGTCGCATGTGATTTGGATGTCGCAATGGACAAGCTCTATCAAGGCAAAAACCTTTAGCCCGCCCGCGGCTATGACTATTCCCCGCCTTCGACGGAAGCCCAACTGATATCAGGAATCGCAAGCCCAACTACCAGGTGTACCGCACGCCATAAGTGAGGGTTATTTCAGAGTCAGCAGCGACAGGAATGTCGAATTCAATGGTATTACTGTCTTTCTTGCGAAACTGAGCGCTGCTGCGAGTTACTGTCCACGACGAATGGCGAGAAAGATGCTCCACCACCCGAATTTCGACCGGCGTCCGTCCCCTGTTCTTAAGGCGTAGCTCGAAGGACTCGTCCATTGAACGCTTAGCCTGGTCGATATTAAACTCCGTCTGGACTCTGTGCCCCAAAAGGTCAAACGCGTTTCCGAGCTTAAGGGTGACGGTTTCGTTGCGCGGAGTGTGGCCAACCCGATCCTCGCCCACAAACTCCAACTGTTCCCCATCCCGGCGGTAAACCCGGACCTTCCCACCAGGCATCGCGATCCCGAGCTTTGATGCCTCGTCGTTTGCAAACTCCAAACGAGATTCAATTTTTGTTGATCCTTCGCTCGCCCATTGCCGGTTAATCATCAGCTGCCCCGAATAGCCCGAGGGTGCCGCATCGTAGATGTAAGTCCGCTTTGTTTTCACGCCGGGAGCTCGCGCGAACTCCACTTGCTTCACGTTACGGTCCCGCAGCGTGATGGGACGAGGAAGCGTGTAGAGATGAAAATCATCAAACGCCCGCGCCTCGACCGGCTCCGCAGCGAGCGCCATCATCCGGTTTGCCATACCCCTGGCAGGAGCTGTTTCGGACAAGCGGTTTACATCACCCGCAATCAACTTCACTTGCGCATCCTCGAACTGTTTTCCTGAATCATTGCGGATGGTCACCCAGCAGTTGAGTTCGCCAACGTTGCCCTGAGATTCAAGCACTAGATTGTAGTCCGCCGACCACTCCAATCCTTGCGTAATGTACGCCAGTTCGGCATCCAACTTTGAGGAAACGGGACTTTGAATTTTCCAGCTCAAGAGCGGCTTCAAAATATTGTCGTCCCTTAGAGCGGGAAACAACGGCCTACCGGGCAGCTCAAAAGACAACTTTCCCTCCACCTCGATGATTGGCTGAACCGGCTCCGCACCGGAGGTATTTCCGGCACGAATCACCTTCCCCTCAACCACCCGATCGCCCTTCTGCGGATCTTCAACCCGGAACCCAATCACCTGCCCCTCATAAAGCGCCAGCAGTGAGGACTCGCTGACTGGGTCGTTGAGGTAGTTTTGCTCGAGGATTGAAAGTGTGGTTCGACCGGTCGGGTCCCTCAAAATGACCGAGCTGGGCTCCATCAGACTGGTTGCTCCTGAATATCGGATGTTGGTTTCACCAGCCTTTAACTCCAGCACGACCGTGTCTCGGATTACCGAGAAACCGCCATTGTAAATGGTCAACCCGGGCTGCGCCAACGCCGTCCCGGCAAGCAGGCATGCGCCAAAAAGCGCGGATCTTAGTTTGAAAATATTCATATCTTGGAAATCAAAATAGCGCCGAGTGACCCACGAAAAAACGCAACTCCTGTCACACAAGCGGGGCATCGCTTTGACTGCTTTTTTATCAATACCAACCTTTACCTCGGCGGCCACTGGTATTCACCGGCATCGAACGTCATCATCTCCTGCAGCGCGCCAATGCGCAACTCCTCCACCACCGCCCCATCACCCTGCAGCAGAACAATCGCTGGCTGACGGGCCTCCCGTCCAAACACCGCCCACGCCAGATGCGGTGTACTGCTGAGCCGCCGAATCCTCAGCCCATCCGCCGTCCGCAAAAAACTTCCCTCAGCGTCGAATCCAAGCATCAACTCAACCTCCGCCTGAACTTCCCCAAGCAACGGATTCGGCTTCGCCTTGATCCGGATTTTTCTCTCGGGCACGAACGGCTTATTTCTTCCAATATGCTTGGAAGCCGCTTCGAATTTACCGGTGTTCCAACGGTTCTTTTCGATAAATGTCTCCCAAGCTGGCGGCACGGATTCGGGATTCGCTTCGTTTTTCACCCCATCAACCGAGGGCTTGTCTCCACTCCGCTTTCTCAAGCCCCGCAACCGAGTGCGATCCATGTCCTGCTCCAGCAAAAAAATCTCGTCTCTCATGGTGGAAGCGGCGATCGCAATGGGCACGGGCTCCCCCGCTCCGATGCTCAAACGGCGCGCAACCTCGCCCTGTGCGTCAAACTGAACCACCAGAGTTTCTCCGAGCACCTTCTCGATGCTCCACTTCGAACCGTCGCGCCCCGGACAGGACAACGGGCCAACCTCGCCGACTGTGGGTTCCTTCGCCTTTTCAAAGACTGGCACTGCGTCATTCACAGAATTTTCCAGAACATACCGTACCGTCCATCCAGCATGATCCAGATCATCAGCGAACAGCTCCAATACCTCGTTGCCTCCCTCTGTGAGCACCTGCAACCTGCGAAATCTAACAAGCCTTGGGGCATCGTCACTCAGCATCCAATCGTTCCCATGATAGGCTTCACCGGAAAGATCGATATCCCCAACCGCCACTCCAAGCAGCCGATACCTGCCAGCCGGAACCACCTTTCCTGAATCATCCTTTCCGTCCCAAACAACAACAAATCCGTTTAGCGCGACGGTAAACTCGGAGGCGTCAGCATCCGCACGCAGTGTCCGTAAAAGTTTACCGGACTTGTCATAAACGCCCAGACTGAAGGTTCCCTCGACCGGAGGCGGCACGAATCCAACCTTGATGCCTCCTCCCTTCGTCGCCATCGCCCCGTCCTGCGCTTGAACTGAACCCAAAAGAAACACTCCGCCGAGCATCACAGCGCTCCAGGACATGAGCGAACCGTGCGCGCGATCAGGACTGCCCAGGCAGCGCGCTTGGAAAACCCAATCGATCAGCGTCCTGAGCCCAATACTGAAAGTCCTTGAAAAACTATGCATAATAGCGCCAGCAAAGGTTTGGAAAAATATTGTCCCTCCACTCGCATTGCGCAAGGAAGGCTTCATCCACAACACCCGAATTAGCCTGCTCATAAAGGCGGTTAAAACGATGGATATGCTCCTCCGTCCTCCGAACCGCGTAAGCTCGCGCGGTCCCCGTTTTCATCAGAAACGCCCAGTCACTGGATTGCGCCAGCAAAAGCTCGCGAGCGGCCTGCGACAGCACCCGCTCCATTCTCGGACACTGGTTACTGATATAGCGCCGCGCAAGCTCCGTCATCCGCCGCGCCGCACTGTGCAGGTGCGGATAAATCCAGGCATTGGACTCCTCCAGCCACACCTCCCAGTACCCCTTGTGCCCCCAGCTCGAGGCTGCCGGCGCGATCAACTGATGCGTGTTGTACTGACTGAGGTATCGCGTAGGCGTCGTGAAGCGAAAATCCCGCTGATCATATGCCGCCTTACGGATGAACCCGTTGAGCCACTCAGGCCCCTCAAACCACCAATGCCCAAAAAGCTCCGCATCAAATGGACTCAGGACCACAGGCGGCACATTCATGTGCTCGCGCAGGCTGCGGATCTGCTCCTGACGTGCCCGCATGAAATGCCCCGCGTGGTGATCCGCCGCCCCCAGCGCCCAGTCTCTGCGGTACCAGTCCTTCTGATCGGTAGCTCCTGTAATCCGGTGGTATTTCAACCCGGTGAACCGGCGCAAATCATTCCGCAAAAACTTCTGCAGCCTCTGCTGCGGCAAATCAAAACCGGCATCTCGATAGAAATCCCGGTAGGCAGGGTCCCCAGGATACCCCTCTTCCGCACTCCAGACCTGCCGACTGGAGTCACGATCCCTTGCAAATACGGCAGGCCCCCTCGGCGTAAACCCCGGCGCGTAGATCGCGTACCTTGGCCGCGGACTGCCAAACATCATCCCGTGCGAATCAATCACGAACCACCTCAAATTTGCCTCCTGCAACACAGCGTCCAGGGAGGGAACGTAGGCACACTCCGGTAGCCAGATCCCAACCGGATCCCGCCCGAAGGTTTCCCGGTAATGATCCCGCCCAATGAGCACCTGTGCGCGCATCGCCTCCGGGCACACTTCCATCATCGGCAAAAATCCGTGAGTCGCCGCGCAGGTAATGATTTCCAAAATGCCCGCCTCGGCGAACTGGTTGAACGCCCCGACAATGTCGCGTTTCCAGCGGTTTTGCCAGGCATCCCGGCAACCCTCGAGCCGCGTCACATAAAAGCCATTCAATCCGCTAATCTCCGCCCCCAAATGCCGCGTGCACTCCTGCTCCTGGCGCGCCAGTTCAATCAACCGGTCCAGGTGTGCATCATAGCGGCCCATCAAAAGGGCGTCCCTCAACATGTGACACAGCGGCGGCGTCAGCGTGAGGCTCAGGCATGCATCCACCCCATCGCGAAGTAATCCGTCCAGCATCGCGAGCAGCGGCAGATACGTTTCGGTGATCGCCTCGTAGAGCCAATCCTCTTCCAAAAAAGGATCGTGCTCAGGATGCCGAACAAACGGAAGATGTGCATGCAAGACCAGCGCCAGATAGCCGTTTTCGTGCATGGCTATCAAAAAAAAGCTATCTGCATCATGGGCTCGATCATCGCGTCAAATCGCCAGAACATGCTCCTGCGGCCGCACCGGAATCCCTTTTAACGCCAGGTGTTTTTTGACATCTGCAACCGTGTACTGGCCAAAGTGAAACACGCTTGCCGCCAGGACCGCATCCGCCTTTCCCAGCGAAAGCACCTCAGACATGTGCTCCAAACTCCCAGCGCCCCCGCTTGCAACCACGGGTACCCCCACCTGCTCACTCACCCGTCGAGTCACCTCGCAGTCGTAACCCGCCTTCGTCCCGTCCGCATCAATAGAATTTAACACAATCTCTCCAGCGCCCGCCCTCCAACCGCGCACAGCCCATTCAATCGCGTCAATTCCCGTTGCTTTGCGCCCGCCGTGCGAATGCACCTCCCACTTTTGAGGGCCCACTTTTTTCGCATCGATAGAAAGCACAATGCACTGCGATCCGAACTTCACCGCCCCCGCGCTAATCAGAGCAGGATCGGCGAGTGCGCTGGAGTTGATACTAATTTTGTCAGCACCAGCATGGAGCATGACACGCATGTCCTCCACGGAACGAATTCCGCCCCCTACCGTGAGCGGCATGAAGCAGCACGCAGCCGTGCGTTCGATCACGTCGATCATTGATGCTCGGCCGTGCGCGCTTGCGGTGATGTCAAAAAAAACCATCTCATCCGCACCCTGCGCGTTGTAACGAACCGCCAGTTCCACCGGATCGCCCACGTTGCGCAGCCCTCCCTCCTCTGCTCGGCCGAACTGAACCCCTCGGGTGACTTTGCCATCGTGGACATCTAAACAAGGAATGACGCGCTTGGTGAGCATGAGAGGAGTAAAAAATAGACCCGTGAGTAGAAACTGAAAGATCCATCAAGCGGAAGCTTAGAACGATTAAAACTCCGGCGTTTTGTGGTAAATGAGATACGTCGCATGGCGAGATGGAACCGTGAATCAAACGAAAACAATGCGGCAGATGGTGCTGGCACCGAACAAATCGTATTTCAAAACCGAATCGGGTTGCCATTAGTAGGGCCAAGGCGTAAATGGAACGCGAATCTGGGTATTGAAACCTTATGGACAACCCTTCCAACGCGCCGACGACCGTTCCCCCTAGAACGCAGGCCGCTCCAAGAGGCGGGAAGTTAAAAGTGAAGAAAGACCCGATTCTGGGGGCCTCTGCGGGCACCCCAGCTTCATTCGTGTCCGAACCGCTGGCATCATCGCGCTCACAAACACCGTACGCCTCTCAAATGAGTCCTCCGAGTCTGGAGCACACTGCTCCAGCCGGAACCAACGGGCACCATGACTCGAGGGAGACTGCTTCGCCCCAAGCCGAGAACTTCGGCCCGCTGCCCGAGAGCTACCATCACGACACCCTCTTTCTGGTCGCACGCGATCCCCGCTGGCTCTTTTCTTACTGGGACTTTGACTGGTCGCGGATTCCACCCTCCGCGATGCGCGAGGGACGGCAAGCTTACTTCCTTCGCGTACTAAAGCGCTCGGGGTTAGTCGAGTCCATCGTTGAAATTCATCCAAGCGCGAGGAACTGGTATTTGCCAGTCCAACACGGTAATACTCATTACCGCGCGGAAATCGGCTACTTCGACGCCCGCGGGGGTTGGTGCTGCCTGATCCGCTCCGGGGAAGCATGCACCCCGGCGGACGCGCTAGCTGAGGACCTGCATCCGCACGAATTCGCGACCGTGCCACAGGGCTTGTCCTTCGAGCAATTGAGTGAATTGGTGCAGCAACACATGGCTGAGGGCGAAAGCCTGCTCGGCGCGATTGCGCGCATTACGGGGGACGGAAGGATCGCGATGCAACGCGGCAGCGAGCCAACGTGGACAGAAGAACAGAAGCGACTGCTGGCAATGCTGCTTGGCGAATCGTTGATTAATGTGATTGGTTTGGGGTCGGATGAAATCGACCGACTGCTGCGGAAGGCGCTCGCACAGAAACTTCATAGCGAAGTATCGAGCGGAATTGGAGCGGCATTCGGCCCGACAACCTCGAGCCTCTCAAGCCCGTTCGGGGCGAGCTGGAGTGCCCAGCCCTTTGGCCTTGCCAAGGAGCGCGGCTTCTTCATGAACCTGAACGCTGAGATCATCTTTTACGGAGAAACCGATCCCGCAGCGAAAGTCACAGTCAACGGCCAACCCACCACGCTCCAAAGCGATGGGTCGTTCCGATTCCACTTCACGCTTCCAGACGGGGACTTTGCAATTCCAATCGTGGCTACATCCCCCGATGGACTCGAGCAACGCTCAGGCACCTTGAGCTTCCAGCGTCAGACATCGAGGGTCGGACATGTGGAGGCCACCGCACAACCCCAGCACTTGGAGCCACTCATTGGAAGAAAGTTTGCCTAGCAAAACCGGCATCGGACCGGTCAGCACAAAACATCACCGCCAGTTTTTGCATCCACGCCGAGACTGGCGGTTTTTTGCGTTCATCATTTGATTTTCACATCCCAGCTGCAAGCGCGCAGGAACCGCGGCCCGAGAATCGAACTCAACCGACGAGTTTCCTACGCAGCTCGTCAGGAATAGGAACTGCCTCAAGACGCCCCGAGGCGGGGTCGACCCGGGCGTGGACGGCGATCACCGCCCCGCACGCCGCATCAGCCGAAGCACCTTCCCGTCTGATTCTGAACCCATAGCGCACGGACCGGTTGCGCACCTCCTCCACCCGAAGGATGACCTCAACAGCCTCCTCGAAGCGGAGCGGTTGAAAATACTCGCACTCGACCTTCACCCTAGGCCAGCCAGCGACACCCTCGGCATCCCGTGCATGGACCGAACAACCAAGGGAACGCAGAAAAGCGTGTTCCGCTGATTCCATCCATCTCAGGAAGTTTGAGAAGTGGACGATCCCAGCCATATCCGTCTCGGAAAACTCGACTGTACGAAGTTGGGTGAATTCAGCGGCCATCCCAACGCACCTACCCTTTGGGATCGTGATTGGCTAGCGCGCATCGACGGAAACGCTCAAATAGCAATCGACCGAACGGGCCCCTTGGCGAAAAGGGCGGTGCCTAGAAAAAAAAACGACTTCCAGATGCTTTCGGCTCAATATCTGCTACTGTAGCGTAGCGGGTGCCATGAACGGAGAATTTACATTCAACCATCGGGAAGATCACGGGCCATGGGTTGTGATTGGCGGGCACCCAGTCCATGCACCGGCGGCGCTGGTGGGGCTGGCGATTCTGTCGATGCTCGTAACAACGCTGGCGCTGGCGTTCAACCAAGGATGGGGCGCTTCACTCAAGTTCTCGAGTGAAGCGATCCTCTCGCGTGGGGAGGTTTGGCGCTTTGTGAGCTACGCCCTATGGAATCCGCCCTCGATTGGGTTTGCGTTGGAGCTGCTCATGCTCTGGTGGTTCGGGCGTGAGTTGGAGGGGTATTTTGGAAGACGAGCATTTCTAAAGCTATATATGGGCACGCTGCTGGTGCCGCCCCTAATGGCGCTCATGTTCGCGCCGGTCATGCCAACCCAATTGCTCGGGCTGCCAAGCAGCTTTACCCTTTTTGTTGCTTACGCGACCATGTCGCCGAGCGTTTCGCTGCTGTTTGGAGTTTCGGCAAAGTGGACTGCGCTGATTTTTTTGGGCATTCAGACCCTTTCGTATGCGGCGGCCCACGCTTGGGCACATATGGGAATCTCTTTGGCGAGCGCCGCGTTCGCTTTCGGTTTTGTGCGGCATGAACAGGGCATTTGGGAACTGCCAAGGATTCGCGTCCCCCGCAGGCAACCCCAGCTGCGAGTGCTTGAAAAAGTTGCTCATGCTGAACCCACCGCCGCCAGCAAAACCGTGCCGCCCACCTCCCAGCCCGCTCAGGCTGGCAAGCTGTCACCCGGCGGCGGCAACCCAAGAGTGGAGTCGCCTGCGATGACCGCTATTGATCCACTGCTCGAAAAAATTGGCCGCTCGGGGCTCGCAAGCCTGACTCCGGAAGAAAAGCAGCGTCTACAGGAAGCGCGAGAAGCTCTGCTCAAGGAAGCAAGAACACGCTAAGGCAACAGAGGACCGGTCCGAGCGTCATCCCTCTCCTCGAGTGTTAGCTTGATCTGTTTGTCGCGCCCATTGCCGCTTTTTATTGCCGCGTTTTGTCGCTGAGGGTCTGCTGGCGCGTGCCACATCAGGCGGGATCGTAGAGGGGTTGCGTATTCCTCGTTTTGGCGTCTGCGGGTCCCAAGCGCAGTTCACCCGCTATCGCGCTATCTGTCGGCTATTAAACTGCGATTTTTCCAGAGATAACTCAGCCCGCTCCAAAGCGTTAACGCCAGCGCGATTCCCATGAATACCCATCCAATCTTGCTCCAAAACGCGGGCTTGCCCGGCAACGCGGGAAACCAACCGGCAGCGTTCCATTCCGCGAAGCTCAAAATCAGGAAATAGTAGAGGACGGCGATGATCTGCCAGATGGTCTTGTGTTTGCCCCATCGATCCGCAGGAAGCACGACGCCTTTAGAAACCGCGATTTGACGGAGTCCAGTGATGAGAAACTCGCGGCTGATGATAAGGATGGAAACCCAGGCGGGAAGGACGGGATGATGGTTGTACGGGATGACAGACAGGCAAACTAAAGCGGTTGACATGAGTATTTTATCTACCAGCGGATCCATCAACGAACCAAAATCTGTCACCAGGTTGTACCGGCGGGCAATGGCTCCGTCTGCGTAATCAGTTATGCTCGCCGCGGCGAACAAAAGCAGCCCAGCAGTACACCGGTAGCTCCAACCCACCTCAAGGACTGCAGCGAGCCCCGTGGTGATAGCCAAACGAGCTAGGGTGAGTTGATTGGGTAAGTTCACAGGTTCCGCATCCGGCAAAGGGCTGCCCCATGCGTAGGGCAAACCCTCGACGGTTCCGATAGAAAAGTCCATTGCCGAGAAAGCTGTGGGCGGATTAGCTTCATGGTTTAGTCCAATCAACCTCTTCAACTGTACCAAAACCAATGTCCGCCAATTGTGATATCGGCCTAATCGGCCTCGCTG
>CAMDSZ010000041.1 GCA_945906945.1 Akkermansia muciniphila | reverse complement strand
TCTGTGGACTTCTGCGCATTCGCTACCCTGAGAACTTCATCAAGACCGCTCCTAAGAAACACCTCGGGACCGCTGTTTTCTGATTTTTTCTCAGCCGCGTGAGCCATTCCTGCGCAAGCGACCAGTGCCGCAATGGCGGTTGGAAAGTAGGTTCTGTGTTGCACTGCAGTTACGGGGTGGAAGTTTTTTTCTCTGATTGCATTGCTCCGAATGCAAAACGGCTCAGGAGGGACTCCAGATCCACTGATGCCTCGGTGTCCGTGATTCTTGAGCCATTCTTCAAATTTTCGTCTGCCCCGCCGGGTGAGATGGAGACGTACTTGTCCCCGAGTAATCCCTTGCCTCGGATTGATGCGATTGAATCCGAGGGGATCGCGAGACTTTTCCTCAGTTTGAGTTCCACTTGAGCTGAAAAATCCGTCCCCAAGCTGAGTTTCCCAACCGATCCGACTGGCACCCCGGCGATCATGATGGGAGCGCCCTCCGATAGTCCCGCTATGTTTGCAAAACGTGCGACCGCGACGATGGACTCCGCGGAGCTGATGTTGTTAGATCCAAAATTGAAAGAGAAGTAAGCCAGGCATGCGATGCCTCCGAGCACAAAAAGTCCGACAGCTCTCTCCAGGTGGGGTGAATTCATTGGGGTGCTAAGCGGCCTTTTCTACATTAGGCATGCCCTCAAAGCATCTATATTATCACGAAATTTACATATATCCGGCTCGCTAGACACCCTGAAGGCTTCGCTGGGCCCGTTGAACCGCACCTTGCCTCCGTCCAGCCAGATGATCTGAGAGCTCACAATTAGCGCCTCTTGCACGTCGTGCGTGACAACTACGGCCGTAAACTGCCGCTCCCTCTGAAGTCTGGTGATCATCTCAAAGACGGCGTTCCGGCGAATCGGGTCCAAACCGGCGGTGGGTTCGTCGAAAAAAACTACCTCAGGATCGGTCACTAGGGCCCGCGCAACTGCCAATCGCTTCTGCATGCCGCCGGAAAGTTCCTCCGGATAGCGGTTGAGCGATCCAAGAAGCTCCAGCCGGGCAAGAGTATTTCGTGCCCGCTCAATCCATTGCTCTGGCGAGCCCTTGCCGATTGCTCGCAGCGGAATCAGTGCGTTTTCGAGCACCGTGGCTGAGTCAAAGAGAGCGTTGTGTTGGAACACGTAGCTTGACCTGTCCCGCAATTCCGCCCGATGGGCCGCGTCGGTCAGGGAGCGGCCGTCATATAGAATCTCCCCGGAATCAAAGGGAAGCAAACCCACCACGCATTTGAGCAAAACGGATTTACCTGTTCCGCTTCTTCCTAGAATCGAGACGACACCGCCTTTTTGGACTTCGAGCTCCACCCCTGAAAGCACTTGGTGCGAGCCAAAACTCTTGTGAAGTCCCCGCACTTGCATCAGCGGAAATGAAGGGACGGTGTTCGATTCGGCATCCGGCGCGCCATACGACGAGAGAGCTTTCATGGAAGCGGGCGAAAAAGTTTTCATACCATGATGGCGGTGATGAGATAATCGGCGGCGAGCACCGCAATACTCGAAAATACAACCCCGCGAACAGTCGCCAAACTCACGGCCCGTGCGCCCGCGACGCCCGAGAGCCTGTGGGCATTGAATCCTTGAAAAGCGCAAATGGAGATTGTGATGCCACCAAAGACCAGCGCTTTAATCAGGCACTCTAAGACGTCCTTCGGATGAATCGCCTGATGCACGGCGCTCCAGTAAGTCGGCGAATCCGCAGGAATAATCACGCATCCCGAAAGCCATCCGCCGAATACACCCACCAGGACAAAGATGGCCGTGAGAACTGGAAAAACAAAGGCGCTCGCAAAAAGCCGGGTGCCAACCAGAAAACCTTCTGCGCAGACCCCCATCAGCTCGAGAGCGTCGATCTGCTCGGTCGACCGCTGGATGCCGAGTTCCGCAGATAACGCTGTGCCGGCCTGGCCGGCGATCATCAGCGCGGCGAGCACTGGTGCGAGTTCACGGCACAGGCTCAAAGAAACAAGTGTCCCGAGCATCTCGGAGGCGCCGAAGCGCGAGAGCACGTGGTGCCCCTGCAGCCCAAGGACAAGGCCGGTGAATGTGGAGATAATCACAATCACCGGAATACAGCGCACGCCGAGCTCAAAAATCGAACGTACAATTCGCGCGAGAAGGGTGCCCCCCGAACCGGCTTTGCGCACCGAAGTGATCCCGAAAATGGCTAGTCGCCCGATCCCTTCGATGCCGCTTAAAGTGGATTCGCCAATTTTTGAAAAGACCATGGGATAAATTAACTGCTGGCGATTACAGCTCGGAGAGCAGCCTGTGGTGAATGTTATCAAATCCTCCGTTTGAAAATACCGTCACGATGTCACCCGATTTTACAAGTGGCTTCAGGCGCGCGATGATCTCGCTCACCCCAGCCTCATAGAAAGCCGGTTTCCCAAGCCGCGCAATATCATCCACCACCTTCATCGGGTTGAGTCGGTTATCCTCCGGGAGCTTCTCAAGACGTGCCACTTTGGAAAGCAAAACGCCGTCCGCTTCCGCAAGTGCAGCGGGAAGCGACTCCTGAAACACCGCCCGACGAGTCGTGTTCGATCGAGGCTCGAAGATGGCCCAGATTTTCCTGCCTGGGTACTGATGCCGCATTGCGCGAAGAGTTTGAGATATCGCCGTCGGGTGGTGGCCAAAGTCGTCGATCACAGTGATTCCCTTCGCGTTTCCTCGCACTTCCTGGCGACGCTTGACGCCTTCAAACGACGCAACTGCTTCTTGGATCGTTGTGAGGGGAACGCCGTAAAAATGCGCTGCGCTGATTGCCATCGCGGCGTTGTGCACGTTGAATTCTCCTGGAATCTGAATGGAGAAATCAGTTTCGAGCAGACGAAACTTTGCGCCGCTTCCGTAGACTGTGTCCTCGATCCGGCGAGCGGCGTTTTCGCTGAATCCAACGCTCAAGACCGGCGCTCTAGACGAATGAGCGATGTCCGTTGCATTCTCATCATCTGCGTTTACCAAGACAATGCCATTCTCTGGCACGATGTTCATCAAACGCCGGAAACTTGTTTTAATCTCGTCGAGATCCTTGAAAATATCGGCGTGGTCAAATTCAAGATTATTCACGATCACCAGCTCGGGCAGGTAGTGCAGAAACTTTGAGCGTTTATCGAAAAACGCCGTATCGTACTCATCTCCCTCGATCACGACATGCCGGGATGGATGCAAGGAGCAGCCTTGTCCAAGATTCTTTGCAATCCCACCGATAAGATACGCTGGCGCGAGGCCCGCACATTGTAAAATCCATGTGAGCAGGGAAGTCGTGGTGGTTTTTCCGTGGGTTCCGGTGACGACTAAATTGTGTTTTCCACTCAGAAAAAATTGTTTCAGAGTTTCAGGCAGCGAGATGTAGCGCAATCGTTTGCTCAGAACGGCTTCAAGCTCCGGGTTACCTCGCGAAATTGCGTTGCCAACCACGATTAGATCGGCGTTCTCAGGTAGATTTGCCGCCGAATAACCGGCGGTCAGTTGCACCCCTTTTTCTTCAAGAAATGTGCTCATCGGGGGGTACACTTCAGAGTCTGATCCAGTGACATGGTAGCCTTGTTCTTGCATTGCTGCCGCCACTGCTCCCATGGCGGTGCCGCAGATTCCGATGAAGTGGACGTTCTTGATGGTGCTATGCATGCAGATAGGGTTGATCCCGTTGTGTAACCAAAAAGCTGCTGCGTTGCAAACGCGTCCCTGAATTAGTTCTGCATTCAGTCGGAAATGGAGCCTGGTTCATTAATGAGGGACGGCTGCCCGTGTATCGGCCTCCGATTCGTGATGGTGAACCTGTCGGGAGGCGCTCCCGGCGGGTTGGAACGGAGGTGCGGGCGCCGGAGAACGCGGGATGAAACAGGAAATGACAAAGCAAAGTAGCAAAAGAGCGCGTATGGCTGCGCTGTTGGGAGTCGTTGCAACGTTGGGCGGGCTGCTCTCTCTCTGGGTGTTCAAAGCGAAATCGGACAGTTTTAGTTTCGCTTTTGGCGATTCAAAGCTCCAGGGACGAACCGGCTTCGCGGATTTGGAGGATGCTCTGAGCGGTGCATTGGAGCCCCTAGGCGGACTTCGTTTTAGGCCCGAGCGGCGTGAAGTTCTGGCTGACGACTCCGCTGGCGGAGTGCCGGTGCGCGCCATGGTCCATCTGGGGGGATTGCCCCGAGCGATTTGCCCAGATGCGAACGGGGTTTTCCCTCCTGTTGACGTCAGAGCCCACCAGAGGGTGCTGGTGAAGGTGTCCTATCCAGAGGGAACCGCGGGTGAGGTGGTTCAGATTCAAACACAGGATGGAGGCATTCTGGATAAAGACGCATCGGCCAGGATTGCCTCATTGGACGAGAATGGAGAGTTCACTTTCTGGTTTGAGGCGAGCGGAAACGAAGGAACCCACAGGGTTACCGTCCGTCGCGGCTTTGACGAAAAGACTTTTGATTTTTGGGTGGGAACAAAGCCAGCGATGCATGTCGTGCGTTCGCGTGGCGCAAGAGCGGGTCAGTGATTGTGAGTTAAAGCTATGTTGAAAATGAGGAGAGGTATGGAGAGGAAACTAGGTTTGTGGATGGTGGTCATTTTGCTTGGCGGCTTGACAGAGTACGGTTCGATCGTGCTCGCGGCGGAGTTGCCTTGCGGAAACAAAATGCGTCTAACGGGGAATGCCAAAGCCACTCCGGCGGCTGTTCCGCGCGTTGCGGTTGTCAGCAACAGTGAGCTTAGTAAGATCATGAGTGAGGCTGCGAAGGTCCAGCCCCGTCCGAAGGTCGATTATGGCGATCCAGTCATTCCTTACACTGGAAACGAGTTCAAAGAGATTCAGGATCTGCAAATCTGGGGAGCAGTCGGGGATGAGGCGATGATATGGACGCGCTACGCCAACTCGCGCGCGGTTTCGGGCGTTAATCTTTTTGGCATGGGGCATTACTGGAGGCACGGGTACCAGTGGGAGTTGACTGAATTTGGACGCGATTCGCAACTTCGCGCTCAGATGCGCCTGATTTATCCCGACGGAACATCCTCTGTTTTTACCGCTCTCGAAGGAGGTATCTGGGGAAGCAATGGAACACTAACCGACAGGCTGATTCAGCGCGGCGATGGCTTTGTTTTGCTAAGGCAATCGGGCTCCGAGTTCCGATTTTCAAAGATCAAAGTCGGCGCTACGGAGCTCTTCCAGCTTAGAGAGTTTTCCGATGCGTTCGGTAACACTTTTTCCGTTGAGTACAATCGCAGTCGTGAGATTTCCAAAGTCATCGAGCCGGCAGGCCGGTTCTTTTCGGTGAACTATCAGACGATTGTTGGAAATCAGTCGAGCCTTCAGCTGCTTGCGGTTGCTACTCGGCCATTCGAACGAGGGCAATGGATGGAGTTTGAAGTTAACGCCGGAAAACCGTTTCGGTTTGCAAGGATCGTCCAGGCCGACGGGTCATTTGGAAAAATCGCAAGCGTAGAGTTTTATGAGGCGGGCACGGGAGCGCGTCTTACCGGAACACCGATTAGCTCCGACCACGATACAGCTGCGCTTGCATTCGACGATGACGGTACGACCGCGTTTGAGTCTACTTCTGCATCCGGAGGGTTTATTGGCTACGACTTTGGGCAGGCTCGGGCGATAGGGAGGGTTCGGGTATTGAGTAAGGATGGAATGGAGAGTGTGCATTTCGGGACACGCGTTCTTGAGCAGTTTCTCCGAGTTGAGGGAATGAATGAGCGACCCGTTAGCATGCGCGTGATTAGCTCTGTGCGCACTTCAGACGGTCGGTCGGTGCAGTACCGTTATACGCCGTTTGCTGACCCGACCTTGCCCTGGGTCTTCCCTGTCTTGAGCTCAGTCGGGTATGGGGACGGTACGCAGGCCACCTACGGGTACTCTCAGGTGGTTCCTACGACGCGTCCTTTGGTCGTTGATTGGTCAGACGTGCGGTATGGGTTGCGACAAAATCGTTACCGTACGGTGTATCAGACACGCTTCACAGGCCCGGTGATTGGAATGGTTCAATCCCAAATAAACATTGAAACCGGTGGGGAGATCCTGAGGGTCGGGGTGCATTCGGGAGGTATGCACGAGCCGACGATCACCTTCGCGAATGGGGCGGTGTGCCGGCAGTTTATGTCGGAGGGCGCAGATGGCCGCGCTGCAGTTCAGACTGAGACCGATGCGCTCGGGAGGCGTACATTCTTTACCTTCGGCGAGGATGGGTACATGTCCAGCACGAGGGATCCGCTCGGTAGGGTGACCCGTTTTTCGTGGAGTCCTGCGGGAAATATGCGCTCGATTACGCAGGCCGACGGCAGCTCCGAGTCATGGGAGCGAAATGACCGGGAGGCGATTGTGCGTCACGCTGATGCGCTGGGCCGCGTCACTGTGTTTGAAAGAGACGAACTAAACAGGATTTCCCGCGTGGTTTACCCTGATGCAAGTTTCGAGGAGTTTAAGTACAATGGCTTCGGTCAAGTTGTGTCACACCGCGACAAGCTGGGTAATGTCGAAACACGCGAATACGATTCACGGGGCTTGATGCTAAAATCATGCGATGCTGCGAATCAGTGCACGAGGTTTGGATACGACTCTGCTGACAGACTTAATTCGGTGACTGATCCGTTGGGCCGGATCACCCGGATGGAATACAATGAACGGGGTTTGCTGGTTAAAAGAACCAACCCAGATGGAAGCTACCGATTGATGACTTATTCAAGCGAAGGAGACCTCGTATCGGAGCAAGACGAGCTTGGATACGTGCGGACATATAAATACGATATTTTTAGAAGAGTGACCTCAATAGTGGATCCACTGGGAGGCGAGGTGCAAAGGCGCTATCATCCCGACTGTACGGAAACGCAGCCTCTAGAGGTGAAGTCAGCAGGGAATGTGTCGGTCAGACTTGAGTATGATTTGGGGTGGAAGCTTGTCACCTCGATCCTTGCGCCTAGCACCTCAAAAGAGGCCATCACACGGTTTGTGTACGACAAGGGCGATCGACTAATCTCGGTAACCGATCCACTCGGGCACTCAGTGATCAACAGTTATGATCTATTGGACCGCAAAGTTCGGGTGCAGGACGCAAGCGGGGTGTCCAGTAGCTCCAAATATGATGAAGCTGGGAATCTTTCGTGGATCCAACGCAACGGAGGAGCGCGCACCAGTTTTGAATACGACTCGATGAACCGACTGGTCTGCACGACAAATCCCAACGGTCATGCGGTAAGGTTTGAATACGACCGTTCTGGGCGCCGGGTCGGAATGCTGGATGCCCGTAACTCGAGGTATGTGTGGGCGTACGACTCCTTAGGGCGTCTTTCGAGTGCTGGTTATCCCGATGGAAGCATTGAGCGCTGGTCGTACGACCTCGCGGGGAATCCGGTTCATTTCGTGAACAGGGCTGGACAATCGAGGCTGGCAACGTTCGATCCGCGAAACCGCGAGGTAGAGGTCCGGTGGAGCGACCAGACGCCAGCAGTAATGCGTAAATTTGATTTACTCGGGCGACTTGTGTCGGAGGAAAACGGAGTTTGCTCCATTCATTCCGAATACGATGCCGCAGGTGGTTTGATCCATGAAAAAGTCGAGCCCAAGGGCGGAGCTAGCAAAGAGATTTACTATTCAAGGGATGCTGAGGGACGTGTGCTGAGCTTGCGCTACCCTGGCGGCGGTATCACGGAGCGACGCTACGGAAGCACAGGCGCACTAGAGCGTGTGCTAGAAAACGGTGTGACAGTGGCAGAGTTTTTACACGATGCGGGTGGGCGTCTATCGGGGGTGAAGTACGCCAATGGCAGCACGGTGGGTTTGCGCAGGGATGCGTTGGGGCGGGTCCTCAATGTTGAGCATTGGTTTGGAGTGGGGCAGTTGTTGTCGATTGGGTACCAGTTCGACCGGACCGGAGTCCGTTCTGTGCGCTCCCAGACTGGGCCTGTGGGAAGCGAGCAGGTTTATCGCTACGACAGGGACGGACAGCTGGTTTCGGAGCGGGATGGAGATCGAAAACCGGTGCTGTACGCCTATGATCCATCCGGGAACCGTTTGACGGAGGAAACAGCTCTAGGCACACAAGTGTATTCTTCGAACGCGCTGAATCAGTTCACCACCGTTGGTGGAAGGCATTTTTCGTATGACGCGAATGCTAACCTGAAGCAATCGGACGCGGGCGTTTACGAGTATGACGCTGAAAGCCGGTTGAGCCGCGCTGAGGTTGGCGGCCATGTCGTGGTTTTCGAGTATGACCCGCGCGGGCGTTGTTGCCGGAAGACTGTGGATGGCGAAGTGCGCGAATTCACCTTTTCAGGCTGGAGTGTTCTTGAGGAGTGGAGAAATGGGAGCGTGGATTCCGCGTTTGTTTATGGAGCGGGTGAGGATGAGTTGCTGGGGTATTCCAACGCGCTCGGGCGGTTTTTTATTCACGCCGATTCCATCGGCAGCACAGTTGCAGTCTCTGATGCGAATGCTAAGCCTGTTGAGTATTATCGGTACAGTGCGTTTGGTCGTCCCGAGATCCTTCGTGAAGATGGAGTCCCACATGAACGGTCGGCCGTCAGGAACAGTCGTTTGTTTGCAGGCGGGCAGTGGCTTGCGGAGGCTGCGGTGTACGACTTGCGGAACCGGGTCTATTCGCCGCACTTGGGCCGCTTTCATCAACCGGACCCGATGCAGTTCGACGGCGGGGATGCGAATCTGTACCGCTACGTAGGCAACAATCCGGTGAACCGAGTTGACCCTCTGGGGCTTTATGCGGTCGTGCGGGACAATTGTGGGGAGGTCTCGGTGACGATACCGATTCGGTTTCAGGGCCCGGGAGCGAGTCCTGCGGTAGTTGAAAAGTTTACTCAAGGCATCGAACAGTATTGGAGTGGTGAGTTCGGTAGATACCAAGTCCGCACGCAGGTGACGGTGGCTGAGAAAAGTACGCCCAGAAATCTCCAAAACGTGATTTATGTTCCGGAAGGAAACCAGCGTGCGTTTGTCTATCGGGAAGGGCGGAATACGGGTGAGTGGTCATCAGAGCGTCCCGGATGGACTGCCGCTCACGAAGCGGGGCACCTCATGGGATTGCCGGACCGGTACACGGATAAAGTTGGCCCTCATCCCGGATATGAACAAAACATAATGGGCGTGCACGGAGGCACGGCCACTGCTGAGGATATTCAGTCTATCATTAAATTAAATCCATGAGTATCTCGCGAAGCAATTGGTGTTGTGCGGCTTTATTTTTAGTTTGGCTTGGAATGGGGCAGGGAAGGGCAGACGAAATTAGTCGGCAGTCTCATTTTAGCGTTCACCTGCCGGATGGGTTTACAATTCTCAAGGAGTCCCCGTTAGAGGACTTTGACATTTATACGATAGCCAGAGATGGAAGTGTTTATGTCCGGATGTATTTGGGGAATCATCCCGACTTTCCCAAACGAGTGACTTCGCCAGATTCGGAGGTTGCCGAGTTTGAATTTGGAAACGTTCGTGCGAATACCGAGTGGCGTGCGGGCGTATTGATGGGGCGCGAACTCAGGCTCGCGATTTCCTCAAAGCGGGGCTGGCCTGCAGTGCTGCACGTTTGGACAACTGCGGAGACCCCAGCGGATGTTGCGGTAGCCGACCGGATCGTGTCTTCGATCAAAGAGATTGTGGAGAAACCGCGGAAAGCATCGAGATAGGGGGAATTCCGAGGGCTGCGCGGTTCTGCAGATGGTGCGCGGTGCAGGGTTCGAACCTGCGACTTCTTGCGTGTGAAGCAAGCGCTCTACCACTGAGCTAACCGCGCGTTCCTTGGGACAGTCCGTAACCCTAGCAACGCCCCGTCTGCTGGCTAGAAAAAAATCAGCGCCCGGTTATTACCGGGCGCCCCCTGCGACAACCGCTCAAGTCCCGTCCTGCTCTCTGACTAATTCAATAGTCGACAGAGGGTGCGCACGGTTTGGCTGGCCGCTTTGACATTGTGTACTCGGAAAATCTGCGCCCCCTGTAGAAGCCCCTCCGCAATGCATGCCACCGTCCCCGCGTCCCTATCTGCGGCATTGGCGATGCCCAGCACCTCGCCAATCACCGTCTTGCGGGAGACGGGGAGCAGGATCGGCCTTCCAAAACGGTGCAACCGCGAAAGATTGGCGTAGATAGCGAGATTGTCGTCCCTTTGTTTTGCAAAATCGATGCCCGGATCCAGGATGAGCCTTTCATGGGGCAGGCCGGCCGCGAGGGACATTGCAATTTTTTCCTCGAAAAACGACTCCATCGCCGCAAGCACGTTTTCGTATTGGACGTGTGTGTGTGGGACCTTCGGCACTCCGATGCTGTGCATGATCAAAAGCGCCGCTCCGGTTTGAGCGCATATCCGCGCGTTTTGATCGTCGGGTAATGCTCCTATGTCGTTGAGAATTTCTCCGCCAAGCGCAAGTGAGGCGGCTGCGACTTTCGGCCTCCAAGTGTTGATTGATAGAAGCGGACGGCTTGGGAGTTTATTCCACAATTCGATAAAGCCGCACAACCGATCGATCTCCTCCTGCTCGGAAATCGGCTCGCGATTGGTTCGGGCGCTCTCGGCGCCAAGATCGATGATATCCGCGCCGTCTTTGATGAGTACTTCACTGCGCGCAATCGCCGTTTCGATGTCGGCGACTCCGTCTCCAGAGAAGGAGTCCACCGAGAGATTCAGAATCCCCATGATCATCGCGGGACGCGGAAAATGGATCGATGTTTGGCGCGCGGAAAGCTGCATGGGTCGCGGAGGAGAATGAAGCGCGGTTGGGGCATCCGCAATGGGCAAGTGATCTCCGGAATTGGTTGGGCTGCTCTGTCTGTGCTTTAGGTTGCGTTCGTGGCTGGCTGCAGCGGCGGCATTTGAAGCACGTTTGCGGCAAGCCCTTGGGGGAGCCATTCAATTTGCGTAGTGGTGACGATTTGCTGTGCACCAGGCGGCAGTTCGCGAAGGAGCGCGGCGCGTCGTTGGAGATCGAGCTCTCCGAAGATATCGTCCAAGAGTAGCAGCGGCGGCTTGCCCGTGTCCGCCTCCATGAGGCGTGCGGCGGCGAGCCGCAAGGATAGGGCCAGGGTGCGTTGCTGGCCCTCCGATCCAAGCGTCGCAGGCGCGTTTGATAGCAAAAGGTGCAGATCATCCCGGTGCGGCCCCAAAGTTGTCTGCCTCAGGCGAAGGTCCTCGCCGCGCGAGGATTCAAGGGCGGCTGCAAAATCGCTTCCACAGGAGGGGATATACTGGGCGTCGAGCGTTTCGCGAGATCCGCTAATTGCAGTGTGTGCGAGTTGTGCGAGCGGGCGAAGCGCGGTGATGAAAGACTGGCGCGCGGCCATTAGCAATTTCCCCGACTCAAGCAACGGTTCATTGAAGGCCTGCAGTTCTTTGAAGCGCGGGGTGGGGGATTTGAGGAGGAGATTCCGTGAACGCAGCGCACGCTCGTAGTTGCGCAGAGCGCCGCGGTAGGCGGGATGCAGTTGAACCGCGAGGAAATCCATGAATCGGCGGCGCACCTCCGAGCTGCCTAGCACGAGCGCGATATCGGTGTTCGAAAACCAAACCACCTTCCCAAGGCGCAAATATTCCGCTGCCGAGCTTTGTTCAACGGAATCCAGCGCCAGCTTCTTGCGACGTGGACTGTAGTAAAATTGCAGGTGCGCACCCCCGTAGTACCCATCGAGCACTAGCCCGCGCGCTTCGTGCCGGATGATGTCGCCAAGTTTGGAAGTACGGGGAGATTGCAGGCGGAGCATTACACAAGCCGCCTCGAGCAGGGAGGTTTTTCCGGCCGCATTCGGTCCGATGATCAGGTTGAGGCCGGGTTGGAACTCCGCCTCGAAATTTTCGAAGCATCGGAATTGTCCGAGCTTGAGCCGGGTGAGCATGGCTGTGGAATGGGCCGGAGGTTCAAGGTCCACGCTTTTTGCGTGGCGGTGGCGCTGTGAGATGCGCTGTTGACGTGATCAGGGGAATTGTCGCGGCGGGCGAAAGTCAGGAGGCGTCGGCATCTTGCGTGACCTGAGCCGCTTGCGGGCGCTGCACTTGTTTCCTATGCTGCATCCAGCGCCGCAGCACGTAGAGGCCGATTGCTCCGGCCACAGCGCCTAGCAGTCCCTCCTGCGCATGGAGCACCATCGCCTTGAGTTCGTCCATTTGATCCCCGAGGAAGTATCCCAAGCCTGTGAGCAGCATCGCCCAGAGCACCAAACCAACTCCATCCGTAAACCAGAACTTCGGATAGGAGAGCTTCTGCAGACCCCAGAAAATCACGCTCGGATAACGCGTGCCGTAAAGCGGCCTGCAGAGAGACAGCTCCCACGGGCCCACTTTGTTGGCAATGCGCTCTACTTTCGGGCCGACTTTTTGGTAGGCCGGCTTGGACCGGACCCATTCTGCCCGGTGATGCGCTAGCCAGAACACGATAGTGTCATGCATGAGGGCCGAAAATACGGCGGCTGGAAAGCAGGTCCACAAATTGAGCAACCCAGTGCTGGCAAACGCTCCGATCACTAGGAAGATGAGGTCCGTTTCGATGAGCGCCCAAAGGAGGGCCGCCCAAACGCCGTAATTACGCAAAAGGTCGGTGAGGAACTGTTCCATGAAGGGTGGAGGACCTGATGTTGGAGCGGGTTTCTGATTTTTACCATCAAAAGGTGGCGGGATCTTTCGCTGCGGGCCGTTTAGGGCGCGTGCGAGGTGTTGGGTTGAATGATTTGATGGGCGGACCGGTAGGGGATGCGCTCATTCTCTTTTTTTTGCGGAAATTTGCGGGAAACGGTTCGGTCTGGCGCTTTCCGATCGCCCCCAAGTGTGCTTTCTTTGCGTGGTATGACCCCGACCCGAGATCAAGTAAGCCTCCACGACACCTGGGATTTAGCTCCGCTTTATGCGGATGGCCCGGCTTGGGACTGTGATTTTCGCGAATTGCAGGCCCAGTATCCAGGGCTCGCGCTTTTCGAAGGGAAGCTCGGCGCATCCTCCGTGGCGCTGCGCGACGCCATGGAGGCCTCCAAGCAGGTGAACCTCCGCATTGAGCGGCTGGCGCAGTACGCTTCCTTAAAGACATCGGAAGACAGCTCCAATTCGGAGTCGCTCACGCGTGAGGGTCAGTTGGAAAATTTGATGACACGCATTGGTGAGATCACCGCGTACATGGACCCAGAGATTCAGGCGATCGACGATTCAACCTTTGAGTCCTTCCTCGCGACGCCGGAGCTGCGCGAGTGGCAGATTCCCCTTCGGAAACTGCGCCGCCTTAAACCCCACACTCTCTCGACTCCCGAAGAGCGTCTACTGGCGCTGGGTTACACTGCGCTGCGGGGGCATGCCGAGACTTTTTCGCAGCTCACGAATGTCGATATGGATTTCGGCAAGATCACCGACGAACACGGCGCGGAGAAGGAGCTGACCCAATCTTCGTACGGTTCTTTTTTGGTAAAACGCGACGCAGGGTTGCGCAAAACAGCCTTTCACCAGTTTTATAAGGAGTTCGGTGCGCACCAGTACACGCTTGCTTCGACGCTTGCCTCGTCGGTGCGTTCCGACGTGTTCAGCGCGCGTGCGAGGCATTATCCCGGTGCACGGGCTGCCGCGCTGTACCGCGACGACGTGCCCGTGTCGGTCTATGATAACCTTATTTCAACGGTGCGGTCGAATCTGGCACCCCTGTTCCGGTACTATGCGTTGCGCAAACGCGTGCTAAAACTGGACGAGATACACGCCTACGACACGGGTGTGCCGATCGTGCCGAAGATCGAAACCCATGTCAGTTTTGACGAGGCTACGAAGAAGGTGATCGCAGCGTTGGAGCCGCTCGGCGCGGAGTACAGCGCTGTGCTCGCCGACGGGCTTGGGGCTGGGCGCTGGTGTGATCGGTATGAGAACAAGGGGAAACGTTCCGGAGCGTTTTCATCGGGAGGCTACCAGGGGCCGCCGTACATTCTCATGAATTACAAGGACGACGTGTTTGCGGACATCTACACGCTTGCACACGAGGCTGGTCATTCCATGCACACTTGGTACGCCAAGCGGAGTCAGCCTTTCCAGACTTACGATTACCCGATTTTCCTCGCGGAGGTGGCGAGTACATTCAACGAGGAGCTGCTCACGCACCACCTGCTCGAGCACACGGAGGATCGGGCCATGCGGGCGTATCTGATCAACCGGCAGATCGACGACATCCGGGGCACTGTTTACCGGCAGACCATGTTCGCAGAATTTGAAAAGCTCACCCACGAGGCCGAAGAAAGGGGCGACGCTCTAACGCTTGATGCGTTCCGGCAAATTTACCGGGGATTGTTGAAGGATTATTTTGGCGACGATTTTGTGCTGGATGCCGAGCTTGATTTGGAATGCCTTCGAATCCCGCATTTCTACAACGCATTCTATGTTTACAAGTATGCGACTGGATTGAGTGCGGCAGTTTCGCTGGCGCGGCAGGTTTTGAGCGAGGGGCAGCCGGCGGTGGACCGTTACGTCGGATTTTTGAAGAGCGGCGGGTCCGAGTTCCCGCTTCCGACCTTGCGGAAGGCAGGGGTGGATATGGAGCAGCCCGCGCCTATTGAACAAACGCTTGCGCTGTTTGAACGGCGTGTGGGAGAACTAGAGGAGCTATTGGGCTGATATAGACGTGGAAACGCTTCCAATCGAACAACAAAAAACGCTTACGGCCGTCCAGGGATATCTGGAGCTTGGGATGTGCCGCGAGGCGATGCGCGAGCTAAAGACGCTTCCGGCTGAGTTGAGGCGCAAGGCGGTGGTGCTCGAACTGGAGATCGTGGTGCTCATTCGTGGGGTGCGATGGAAGGCAGCCTCGGTTGCAGCTCGGCGACTGTGCCGCATGCAGCCCGATCTCGCGGCCGGTTATATTCATTTGGCCTTCTGTCTGCACGAGCTTGGTGACACCAACGGAGCGAGAGACATTCTGCGCAAGGGGCCTCCGACCCTGCAGAAGGAAGGCACCTATTACTACAACTTGGCCTGTTACGACGCCGTCCTTGGCGACCTTGACGAGGCTCGCACAAATCTGGCGAGGAGCATCCGCATCGATAAGCGGTTCCGAGATTTTGCCAAGGGTGACTCTGATCTGGCCGCGCTTCACTCCGATTTGCGATGAGTACCCCCGATTTCTGGGGGGAGCAGCGGATTCATGGCAGGGCGGTGCCGCCACTCTTTCCCAGGGATGGAGCAGTCCAAAGTATCGTATACGGGGAGGCACCTGGGCCGAGGGGCGCGGATCAAAGCGGCGTTCCCTTCTGGGGAGATGGCGCGGGCATTCCGCTGTACCGCGGTTTGGCGGTTGCGGGTTGCGCAGACATGGATGATTCGGTTTGGGAGCGTTGGGATGGGGCTGCGTTGCGCGGAGGCGGGCTGTGGCCGAAGCTCATAGGCGTCGCACTTAGTAACGCATTTCCCTGCTGCCCCACGGACGATGGCAGGCGCTTTCGCGCACCGAAACGCGGGGAGCTGTTATCGGAAGAAAACACCGCGCGATTGAGGGATGAACTTAACGCTGCGCTGGTGCGCGGTGCATCAAAGGTGATCACTCTCGGCAGATGTGCTGCTCAAACGCTGGAGCCCCTCGCTGGCGAATGTGGTTTGAAATTTATCGCCCTGCCGCATCCGAGCAGTCAGGGGCTGCTGATGAGCGCGCCGGGGAAGGGCCGTGGGATGAGGCTGGAGGATTTGCGAGCGCAGTGGGAAATGCGTTTGGTGGACGCATTGAGATCCTGACGCTTCGGGATTGATACGCGCGGGTAGGAGTATCAATGCTGCGCGCATCGAGGGCTGGATTTTTCACCAACCCGCGGTGAGGTCTGGCGCGGTTTCCTTCAAGATCTCCAAAATAGCCTGACGGTCAGCGGCTAAGAGCTTTTCAAACTGCGGTTCTGGGTTCTCTCCCTGCAAAACTTTGTGGAGGCGCAACAAGATCGCTTCGCGGACTGGCGCGGACATTTTGCGAAAAGCGTCGGAGTCGAGCAGGAAGCTACAGGGGAAACGAAAAATGCGGGTCTGCAAGTCGAGATCTTTAAGTGAGCGTCCTCTTGAATCACGTTTGGCGTTTTTTTGGAACGCGGCGAGGAAGTCTTTGGAAGCGATGACAGGGGAGGGGAGCGGCGCTTCCTCCACAAACAACAGGTAGCGCAGGAAGGCACGGATTTGCGATTCAAGATAGCGGAGGTTCCCGTAGGAAGCGATGCGCTGCTGTCCCTCCATATTCAAGCGCGTGATGTAATTGTGCATGTGCGTCTGGTGATCGTGCAAAATGAGAGGGACGATCTCGCTGCCTTTCGCTGGATAACGAGCAGAGTCAAAAATGCGGGCGAGAAGTTTTTGTTCGATCGGTACCCTCGTGTCACCAGTGCCCAGCGCGTTGCCGCGATGGATCCAATTTGCCGGTGTGTTGGAAACCATCCAGCTTCCCCAGCGGTCTTCGATAGGAGTGCAGTGCGTCACGTTGTTGGCGTCGGTCCCGGCGATGATCTCCGCAGCTGCGTCTGCGTCCAATGAACGCACGACGAAGCCCGGGACGCCCATGGTTCGCGCTGAGGCATGGCAGCTCAGACAGTCGTCGTTTCTTCGGAAACGCAGCGGTTCCGAGTCGTCCTGGGATACGGTGTAAAAAACCGTCCCGAGGTCGGGATCAACCGTCGCAATTTCCAGATCGGGTGCGCCGGGAACGAATCCCACGTACACGTCGTCCGAGAAATAGAGCGCGCGAGGGTTTTCTGAATCGATGAAGCGTCGTTGAACCGAGGTTTTCGAAAAGACAAGCATCTGGGAGGCGGCTGGAACGCAGAGCATTTCGAGCACCGCTGGTAAATAGCCGAACTTCGGGTGATACTCTTTCCACCCCGCCGCACGGTTTGCGCGCAGTGATTTGTTGAGCACGGCAACCGGATCCGTCGCCACCTTGCCCTTGTACCCGAGCGGGGGTTTCTCGAATTCGAGCATGTGCGTGCTGCCCTGAAAGTCCTCCGCCCGGATGGATCCGGGAGCCCACGCGAGAGCCGTAAATACAAAAAAGAGGAAGCCACATTTTGATTTGTGCGGCTTCCTCATTTTTAGTTGAGCAGTGTTTCCGGATCGATGCCCGGACGGTGGTCTACTGCATCCACTCGGTATGAAAGAACTCTCCGACTGGCTTGTCTACGCGCTCGTAGGTGTGGGCACCGAAGAAGTCGCGCTGAGCCTGTAACAGATTCGCCGGCAGGCGTGCGGAGCGGTAGCTGTCAAAGTAAGCGAGTGAGGCGCTGAACGCTGGGACGGCGATGCCGTTTGCCACAGCCGTGCCGATGGCGAGACGCCAGTTCTGCTGTGAGTTCTCGATGATGTCGCGGAAGTAAGGGTCGAGCAGCAGGTTTTTGAGCCCCGGATTGAGCTCGTAAGCCTGCTTGATGCGGTTCAGGAAGTGAGCGCGAATGATGCAGCCGCCGCGCCAAATGGTCGCGATATCTCCGAAGTTGAGCTCCCAGCCGTACTGCTTCGCAGCAGCCCCGAGCTGCACAAAGCCTTGCGCGTATGAAACGATTTTTGACGCATACAGCGCGTCGCGTACCGCCTCGATGAGGGCCTCTTTTTCTGCGGGGAACGGCACTCTCTCCGGTCCTTTGAGTTGTTGGCTTGCAGAGACCCGTTCTTCTTTCAGAGAGGAAAGGATACGCGCTTCGACCGCGGCGGAGATGGTCGAGAGCGGGACGCCCATTTCTACGGCGTGGCCCACCGTCCATTTGCCGGTGCCCTTTTGGCCTGCGCGGTCGACAATAAGGTCGACCAGCGGCTTTCCAGTCTCCGCATCTTTTTTGCCAAAAATAGTCGCGGTGATTTCAATTAGATAGCTGTTGAGCTCGCTTCGATTCCATTCGCCGAAAATCGTGGCCAATTCATCAGCGCCCAGCCCCAGGACGTCATGAAGGATGGCATAAGCTTCGCAGATGAGCTGCATGTCGCCGTATTCGATTCCGTTGTGAACCATCTTTACGTAGTGGCCCGCTCCGTCTGCGCCCATGTAGCGGCAACAGGATTCTCCATCCACAAACGCGGAGATTTTTGTGTAGATCGGTGCGAGGAATTCCCAGCCTTCCTTCGATCCGCCGGGCATGATTGAAGGGCCCTTGAGAGCACCTTCCTCTCCTCCGGACACTCCGACCCCGAAGTAGCGAATTCCTTTTTGTGCCAATGCTTTTTCGCGTCTCTGAGTGTCGGTCCAAAGGGAATTCCCGCCATCGATAATAATGTCTCCCTCCTCCAGCAATGGGATCAGTTGCTCGATTACCGCGTCCACGGGCGCGCCAGCTTTGACCATGATCTGGGCTTTGCGTGGGCGTTTGAGGGATTTGACGAAATCTTCGAGAGTGTGGGCTGCCACGATATTTTTACCCTTGGCTCGTCCTTGGGCGAATTTCTCGGTCACCGCAGTGGTGCGGTTATACACGGCCACAGTGAAACCTTTGCTCTCCATGTTGAGCACGAGGTTTTCACCCATCACAGCGAGGCC
>CAMDSZ010000040.1 GCA_945906945.1 Akkermansia muciniphila | reverse complement strand
ACTAAGAAAGCAGACCCTTCGAGTTCATCTTACTCGTTACTCTGGATACTCCGCCAAATGCATGTTAAGCCGACGGTGGGGATGTTATGCTCAAAGCCTGCGTTAAAATTGATGAACTCCAGCACTTTCAGTCATCCTCTTTTAGTCTTGTTATGTCTGTCGGCGTCTTCTTCCGCTCAGGCCGAATCCAAGGTTGATTTTGCAAGGGAGGTCCGCCCGATTCTTTCGAACTACTGCTTTCACTGCCACGGACCCGATGACAAAAACCGCAAGGGCGGCGATGGCAAGGGACTTCGTCTCGACCAGGAGGACGGCGCGCTTGCAGATATCGGCGGGAAATTTGCCGTGGTGCCGAATCATCCTGAAAAGAGTGAAGTTATCGAGCGGATCCTTTCAACCGATGCTGACGAGGTCATGCCTCCCCCGAAGAGTGGTAAAAAACCAACCCCAAAGGAGATCGAAACCCTCAAGCGCTGGATAGCGCAGGGTGCGCGGTGGGCGCCCCACTGGGCCTATTCCAAGCCCTTGCGTCCCGCGTTGCCGGAGGTTTCTCACGCTTCTTGGGGCCGTCATCCGGTGGACCGTTTTCTGATGGCTCGGTTGGCGTCCGAGGGTTTGAAGGCGAACCCGCCGGCGGACAAAAGCACGTTGATCCGCCGGGTGGCATTGGATCTCACCGGCTTGCCACCCACTCCCGCAGAGCTCGACGCTTTCGAGAAGGATTCCGCGCCCGACGCCTACGAGCGCATGGTTGACAGGATGATCACCAAGAGTTCCTTCGGAGAACACTGGGCCCGGTTGTGGTTGGATCTGGCTCGCTACGCCGATTCAGCAGGTTACCCGAGCGACCCAGGGCGCAACATCTGGGCCTACCGAGACTACCTCATCCGCGCATTCAACGAGAACAAGCCCTTTGATCAATTCACCATCGAGCAGTTGGCTGGCGACCTGCTGCCCAATGCGACGCAGGAGCAGATCATCGCCACCGCTTTTCATCGCAATACGATGACGAACAACGAGGGTGGGACTTCGGATGAGGAGTTCCGCAACGCCGCCATCGTGGATCGCGTGGCGACCACCTGGTTCGTATGGCAGGGAACATCAATGGCGTGTGCGCAGTGTCACACGCACAAGTTTGATCCGATCTCGCATCACGATTACTTCAGTTTTTTCGCAATCCTCAACCAAACTGAGGACGCAGACCGGCGCGACGATGCGCCTTTCCTCGAATTTTATCTGCCCGATGAAAAAGTTAGGAAAGAGGGATTGGAAAAAGACATTCAGGAGCTGGAAACGACTTTTAAAAATCCGCCTGAAGCGTGGCTGCAGAACTTTGCTAAGTGGGATGATGAATATCCGCGCGATTTGGAGTGGACCCGGTTTGCTCCGTCGCGAGTGGCGGTGCGCTCGGGATCAAGTATGACGGTGCGCCCGGATGGGTCGTTATATGTTCCGACCCCGTCCGAAAAAGGAGGCGATGACTATGTTGTTGATTTGCCTGTTGCTGCCGGACCGATCAACGCGATCCGATTGCTCACGGTCCCGGATGAGGCGCTGCCGGGCAAGGGCTCAGGATACGGTGCCAACGGCTCCTTCGCCATCGAATCCATCCGTGCGGTGCTGGTTCCGAACGGGCAGTTCGGAAGGGAGGCACGTTATGTCAGGGTGGAGCTGACCGGGAAGGCGCGTCCGCTGCAGTTGGATGAGGTGGAGGTCATTGTTGCCGGTAAAAATGTCGCGCTCGGAGCAAGTGTGAGCTCTAGTGCAGTGCATGGAGGGGCAGAGGCTGCGCGTGCTGTGGACAGTAAACGCGGGGAGGGATATTCCCTTGCGACCCGGGGCGAGGTTGCCGGTGAATTTGTGGAACTGGACTTGGGGTCGGTCCAGAGGATCGAACGGATAAACCTGAGCGTGCCGTTGGCCGGAGGTTACTATTTGGGCGCATTCAAAGTGACGTTGCTTGATGAAAAGAAGAAATCCGTGGAGACGCGCACCGAGGCTGATCTGCGTGATTTATTTTTCACCTTCGAGCCGCTTGAAGGACGCGAGTTCAAATACAAGGCTGTTTACGCGAGCAGCGTGATGGCGGGGTACGAACCTCAGTCGGTTGTCGGACTGAAGATTCTTGATCCTGAAAAGAACAAGACAAAGGGATGGGCTGTTGCGAACACGGCGAAGCCGCAGTGGCTAGCGCTGCTGCCTGATCGCCCGATCGAGGCCAAGCAGGGCGATATCGTGCGATTTGAAATCGGCCACAAAGGCCGTCGCAAAGACCAGCAGATAGGATCGTTTGCGTTAGAGTTTACGGGCGACAACCGCGTTCAGGCATCGGTGTCTGCGCCAGTGGCGCTGGCGGATGCTCTGCGCAAGGCCGCAGGGGATCGCAGCGCGGCGCAGGCGCTGCAGGTGAAGGACCACTTTGTGCGTGAGCACGCCGTGGAGGCTTCCGCTGAGCGCGCAAAGCTTCTCGCCGCTCGTAAAGAACTCGCGGAATTGAAGCCGAACTCCGTTCTTGTCATGCGCGAGCTTCCTTCGGACAAAAAGCGCACCACAAACGTACAGATCCGCGGGAACTATCAAAACTTGGGTGACGAGGTTCAGCCAAGGACACCGTCGATTTTTCCGCCCCTGCCCGAAGGTCAGCCCGCGGATCGGCTAGCCATGGCGCGGTGGCTTGTTTCGCCGGAAAATCCACTAACAGCGCGCGTGACAGCAAACCGGTTCTGGGAGGCGATCTTTGGCGTTGGAATCGTGCGGACAAGCGAGGAATTCGGAGCGCAAGGCGAGATGCCGGTGCATCCGGATCTGCTGAACTGGCTCGCTACGGAGTTGGTTCGTTTGAACTGGGACGTGAAAGGGTTTATGCGGCTTTTGGTGACGAGCGAAGCTTACAAGCAGAGTTCAGCTTTGACACCGGAGCTCTTTGAACGCGATCCCGACAACCGCTTGTTGGCGCGCGGACCAAGGTTCCGAGTCACCGGCGAAGTGCTGCGGGATCAGGCGCTGCAGGTGAGCGGGCTGCTCAGTCCAAAAATGTACGGCAAACCAGTGCGCCCGCCCAAGCCCAGTTCCGGTTTGAATACCGCGTTTGGAAGGGCGAATGACTGGGAAACAAGTCCCGGAGAGGATCGGTACCGGCGGGCGGTGTACACCGAGGTTCGGCGCAACAGTCCGTACCCGAGTTTCACAACTTTTGACGCGCCGAATCGCGAGGTTTGCACGGTTCGACGCGGAAGAACCAACACGCCACTCCAGGCGTTCGTGACACTAAACGATCCGGTGTTCGTTGAGGCGGCGCAGGCGCTCGCTCGCAAAATAGTGAGCGAGGGAGGACAATCAGATGCCTCGCGGCTTGAGTTTGCGTATCGGCTTCTCTTGAGCCGGAGTCCGTCCGCGGCGGAATCCCCGCGATTGATCCGGCTGCTTGCAGATGCCCGCGCGGGTTTCTCCTCAGACCGCGAAAGGGCCTTGAAAATGGCGACCGATCCGATCGGACCATTGCCGAACGGCGGGGATTCGATCGAGCTGGCATCCTGGTCGTCTGTCGCAAACGTGCTCTTGAATCTCGACGAGGTGTTGATGCGTCGCTGATCTGGGGTTGAAAATCCATCAAGCCCGCCGCAGGCGTTTAAAGAAATACACTGTTATGAATTTGATAGAGGAACTTCGCAGGGAAAAGCTAGCGTTGCAGACGCGCAGGAGTTTTCTGCGCTCAAGCGGCAGTCTCAGTCTCGGTGCCATTGCGTTGAATGCCTTGAATGGCGGGGACACGCAAGCAGCGCTGTTGGCCGACAATCCGCTCGCTCCTCGTGCTCCGCACTTCAAGCCGCGCGCGAAGCGGATGATTTACCTGCACATGTCGGGTGGGCCGCCGAACCTTGATATTTTTGACTACAAACCGGAGTTGGTAAAAAGGACCGGGCAGGATTGTCCGGATGAGTTTCTAAAGGGCAGACGGTTTGCGTTCACCACAGGCGTGCCAAAGCTCATGGGCACGCCCCGTAATTTTTCGCAGCACGGGCCCGGGGGGCTTTGGATGTCGGATGCGGTTCCGAATTTTCACAAGATTGCGGGTGATGTGACCTTGGTGCGCTCGATGAAAACCGACGAGTTTAACCACGCGCCTGCGGAACTTTTGCTTTACACCGGCTCACCTCGTCAGGGCCGCCCTTCGATGGGAACTTGGGTGACCTACGGGCTCGGAAGCGAGAACGAGAATCTCCCCGGATTCATGGTGCTGATTTCCTCTGGCGTGCAGCCCAGCGGCGGCCAGGGATGCTGGGGCAGCGGTTTCATTCCATCAGTTTTTCAGGGGGTACAATGCCGCTCCAAAGGCGAGCCCGTGTTGTATGTTTCCGATCCGAGTGGGATGAATCGCGATACGCGTCGGCAGACTCTCGATGCGCTCAGAGATTTGAATGAACTCCAGGTCAAGGAGCTCGGGCATCCGGAGACGGTGACGCGTATTGCTCAGTATGAACTAGCGTATCGGATGCAGACCTCTGTTCCCGAGGTCATGGATATCACGCGTGAAAAGCCCGAGGTTCTCGAGACGTACGGTGCGCAGCCGGGCGAGTCGAGTTTTGCGAACAACTGTCTTTTGGCGCGGCGTCTCATTGAGCAAGGCGTGCGCTTTGTGCAGCTGTTTGATTGGGGCTGGGATTTTCACGGCACGGGGCCGGGTGAGGACATCCGTGACGGGTTGACATCAAAAATGGCCCGCACTGACAAGCCCGTTGCGGCGCTCATCAATGATCTCAAGGAGCGCGGGCTGCTGGATGATACACTGATTGTGTGGGGCGGAGAGTTCGGGCGCACCCCGTTTCGCGAAGGGCGCACTGCAGGCGGCGCGGTGTTGGGCCGAGATCATTATCCCGACTGTTTCTCTCTGATGCTTGCGGGCGGTGGTTTCAAGAAGGGCTTCTCCTACGGTGAAACCGACGAACTCGGATTCTCGACGGCGGAGAATCCCGTGCACGTGCACGATCTGCAGGCGACGCTGCTGCACCAGCTCGGGTTCAACCACGAACACCTGACATACCGTTTCCAAGGACGCGACTTCCGTCTGACGGATGTTCACGGGAAGGTGGTCAAGGATCTGTTGGCCTGATGCCGCAGGCGGCGAGCTCCAGTCTACGGCTGGATGTGAGAAGCGCCCGCTTTTGGATGCGACGGGGGGCTTTTCAGATTGCCATTCTGGGTTAATCTGGAGGGCTACATGAGTGTTTCCCGTTTGAATTTTCGGATTGAAGCCGTTGCGCATGGCTCCAGAGCCCGCGCTGCGAGCTTTCGCACCTTGCACAACGAGGTGCAAACTCCGGTTTTTATGCCGGTGGGAACGCAGGCCACGGTGAAGGCGCAGCTCACCCAGTCGCTGGAGGACGCGGGTTCGCAGGTGCTGCTCGCCAATACTTATCATCTGCTTCTGCGTCCGGGGCCCGAGGTGTTTCGTGCACTCGGTGGAATACATCAGTTCATGAGTTGGAAGCGCTCGGTACTGACAGACTCGGGTGGGTTCCAGATTTTTTCGCTGCCCCACGCTCGTTCGATGAGTGAAGAGGGAGCCGTGTTCCAGAGCTATCTGGATGGACGCACCATTTTGTTGAGCCCGGAGGTGAGCATTGAAACGCAGAAGGCCATCGGCAGCGACATCATGATGGTACTGGATCAGTGCATTCCATCGACAGCCGACGAAGCCACGGCGCGCCAAGCGATGGGCATCACGCATCGGTGGGCACAGCGCAGCCTTGTGGCGCGCGGCGATTCGGTGCAGTCGCTCTTTGGGATTGTGCAGGGAGCTCTTTATGAAAATCTCCGCCGCGAGAGCGCCGAATGCCTGCGCGAAATGCCCTTTGATGGCTTCGCCATCGGTGGTCTTGCTGTGGGCGAGGGGAAGTCAGCACGCGAAGACACCTGCGAATTTACAGCGGGCCTGCTGCCTGTGGATAAGCCGCGGTATTTGATGGGAGTTGGAACACCGCTCGACATTTTAGAGGCGGTGCATCGCGGGGTGGACATGTTTGACTGCATCATTCCCACGCAGGTGGCCCAAAGAGGAGGAGCGTTTACTTCACGCGGCTTTCTGCAGTTGCGTCGTGGTGTTTACAAGATTGCGGACGAGCCGTTGGATCCCGAATGCGGCTGTCCGACCTGCAGGCGTTATTCGAGGGCGTACCTGCATCACTTGACGAAAACCAAGGAGACTCTGGGTTGGCAGCTCCTCGGACAGCACAATATTTACTTCTATCATGCCTTAATGCGTGAAATCCGGGCCAGCATCCTCGCCGGTGGCTTTCTCGAGCTTTACCGAGCAAAGCGGGAGATTCTTCACGAGGACGACCTCGACAATCCCGTGTTGCTCCCGAAGGTGAAGCGCAAAAAGCATCCCCCGACAAAGCTTGGAGATTACGAAGTGCATATCGCCATGGAGGGTTTCGCAAGCATCAGGCATTGCAGCTCCGGTGAGATCATGCATTCGCGCAATGAACCGATGGAGGAAGCTGAGCTGCTCTACACCGGGCAGGCGCTGCTTGTGGAGCGCGTGCGCGAGGTTGATTCCACAGCATCCGCGCGGGAGGTTGAGCCGTTGGTGATATGGGACGTGGGTCTGGGAGCAGCGGCGAATGCGATGGCGGCTATTCGTTGTTTTGAAGAAGCCGCGTCGCATGCTGCGGTTCGCCCAATGCGGATTTTCAGCTTTGAGAACGATCTGAACTCGCTCGAGCTCGCTTTCAAGAACTCAGACAAGTTTCAGTATTTGCGGCACAGTGCGCCCGCTTGGATTTTGCGCGAGGGGCGCTGGCAGTCCCGCGAGCACCTCGGATTGAGCTGGGAGTTGGTGAAGGGAGATTTTTTGGAGACCGTTCTGCAGGTTGAGGAGGCGCCGGAGGTGATTTTTTACGACATGTTTTCGCGAAAGACCTGCGCTGACCAGTGGACCCTTGGTAATTTTGAAAATCTGTATCGCGCCTGCAGGGGGCAGGCGGCATCGCTGTTTACTTACAGTTGTTCAACCGCCACGCGCGGGTGTCTGCTCGCGGCGGGGTTTCATGTTGCGCGTGGAAAGGGAACCGGACAGAAGCTTGAGACCACGGTGGCATTTACCCCGCAGGCTGCGGAGTCCCGCTTTTCGACTGGCTACGAGGTTCTTGGTGCCGAGTGGCTTTTAAAGTGGGGGCGCTCTGGTGCGCGAATCCCGAGTGACTTGCCTGAGTCGGCGCATGCTGCGTTCGAAAAGAAGATCAGGGGGCATCCGCAGTTTGCGTGAGAGGGGTGGACAGGCTTGTCTGGAAGATGCACCCTTGAATGGTTTGCTTGACCCCATGTTTTCCGTCGTTACAGATCCCGCGAGCTATTCACCGTTGGTCAAACGGTTCGCATCATTTTTGGCGCCTGTTTCAGACGGTCGTCTGGAGGCGATGGCAGCCGAGTCCGCGCATTTGACACGGTGCCACTTTGGAAATGCCATGCGCCTTTTTGCGCCGCTTTATGTTTCCAACGAGTGCATCAACTCGTGCACATATTGCGGTTTTTCCCGTGAAAACTCGATAGTGCGGGTGACCTTGGAGGTGGATCAGCTGCGCAGGGAGGCTGAGTATTTGCGCGGGCAGGGATTTCGTAACGTACTGTTGGTGGCGGGCGAGCACCCAAAGTTTGTTTCAAACGGGTACCTTGAGCGATGCGTGCGTGCGCTTGTGCCCGAGATTCCCGGGGTGGCTCTGGAAGTTGCACCGATGGAGCGCGAGGAGTACGAAGCGCTGGTGCGTGCAGGTGCGGAGGCGTTGATTGTTTATCAGGAAACCTACGACCCCGTGGTATATGCCGAACTGCACACGGCGGGTCCTAAGCGCGATTATGCGTGGCGACTCGCATGTCCGGAGCGCGCTTATGACGCTGGGTTTCGCCGGATCGGCATCGGAGCGCTGTTTGGGTTGTGTGACTGGCGGAGCGAGGCGATCGCGTTGATGCAGCATCTCGAGTACCTTTTGAAGCGATGCTGGAAGGCGCAATTCACCGTGAGTTTCCCGCGTCTGCGGCCGTGTGCAGGTGAGTACGAGCCCCGCTTTATTCTCGATGACCGTGATTTCAGTCAGCTGATTTTTGCAACACGGATGTGTTTCCCTGAGGTTGGGATTATTTTGAGCACGCGCGAGCCCCAGCCGTTGCGTGACGGGCTGATGCCGCTTGGGGTTACGATGATGAGTGCTGGAAGCCACACTGAACCGGGTGGCTACACTGGGCAGGGAGAGGAGTCGCTGCATCTCACCGTGCGCGGGAGGCAGGTGCCCCTTGGCGATGCTCAGGCTGGCGCGAAGGCTAGCGAGCAGTTTGAGATCGCGGACGAACGCTCTCCGGCCGAGGTCGCCGATGCGCTCCGCAATCGGGGCCTTGAGGCTGTCTGGAAAGACTGGGATTCCGCGATCCTAGCAGCCAGTGAGATGCCGGCTGAACTGCTATCAGTGGAGTAGATCATTTTCAGCCGATGAAAATTCAGATCAACGGGGATTTACGCGAGCTAATCGAGGCAGGCACGGTCGAGGAGTCTTTTATCCGGCTTGGGATTCCATTGGAGGCGGTTCTTGTTGAGCATAACGGCCTCGCGCTGCATCGCTCTGAATGGCGGGAGCGTCTCGTCCGCGAGGGCGATGTGATCGAGGTGATCAGGATTGTGGCCGGAGGATAGCCTACCTGTTGGAGTTTAACCCAAGTTCCTTGCATCTCTTGGAGCTTACGCAATCAATCACCAAAGCAATTTCTCCTTTCGGAGGATGCGCGGAGTAATGCGTGAATAGTGTCGCGGCATCCCCGATTCGATACTCTTCAAACTGCTTTGTGAGTTCTCGTGCGACGCAGATTTTTCTATCCGACAGAATGCGGGTAGAAGCATCGAGCGTTTTCAGAAGGCGGTGGGGCGATTCGAAAAACACTGTTGTTTCTTGGCGCTCCGCCGCGTGTGTTAGCTCCCGTTCCCGCTGGCCGCTTTTGACCGGAAGAAAACCACCGAAAAAGAACTGAGACGAATCAAAGCCGGAACCGATCAGTGCGGTGAGTACGGCGCTTGGTCCCGGGATCACGGAGTATGGAAGACCGCGTTCGATGCATGCCCGCAGCAGTCGGTGGCCGGGATCCGACACGCCTGGCATTCCTGCATCGGTGATGAGGGCTATCGAACGGCCTGCGCCGAGTTCCTCGATGAGTTCTGCGGTTCTGCGGGCTTCGTTGTGCTGGTGATAGGAAGTGAGCCGCGCCTTGATTTCAAAGTGTTTCAGGAGGTTCCCGGAATGCCTCGTGTCTTCCGCTGCAATCAAGTCAACGGTGCGCAGGATTTCGAGCGCGCGCCCTGAAATGTCACCGAGATTACCGATGGGCGTCGCGACTAGATAAAGCAAAGCGATAGACTGATGAGATTCCTACCAACCGTTGGCGAGGAAATCGACGGTTTTTACCGAGGCATCTTCTGCCGCAAGTGGGATCGCTTGGCGCTCATCCTTGTTAACATCGCCCGTGCGAGGGTTGGAGCTGCTGACAAAGAACGTGGTGTTTCCGGTGATGTTTCTTTTCGTCAGAATCCTGCCATCACGCCGGTCTGTGAGTTTGATTTCGAGTGTGAGGGTGAGATTGAACTCGCTGGTTTGAAAAAAGTTTGAGCGAAGCCCGCGGGCGGGTGTCCGCTCGATCCTCACTACTGTTCCCTGCAAGACGGCGTCTGCTTCTTCCTCACGTGTGATTTTGTAAGTCCCATCCTGTTGGATTTGCTTTGCGAGCGTACTGGCGAAGAGGACTTCCATGCGGGGTTCGAGGGTTTGGTTTTTGAAGGACGGGATTGCGATGGTTTTTACATCGCTCATGTAAGCGGGTTTGGAGGGCCCTGCATGGTAGCCCGCGCACCCAGACAGCATCGCAACCATCAGTGAAAGCAGAAGCGCCTGGATGACTCTCAATGTTGAGTGCATTAGCGGTTATGGGTTTTTGCCAGCCTTTGGTGTGCCGGGTGTGCTGGTGGAGGGGGGCACTGCTGGAGAGGAAAACAGAGGCTGATCGGGATTGATATCTGCCGGAGAAATGCGCAGTGCGGGAGCGCTTGGAGCTTTTTCGATTTGAGGTTGGGCTTTGAGTTGTGGGCCAACGTAGTCCGCTCGCGAGGCAGTACTGACGGTGGCTGCCATGGCTCGCTTTGCCTCGGCCTTCGCCGCGTTTTCGGCCGGTTCCTTCGAGCTCGATGCAGCGTCTTCTCCTTTTTGAACCTTCAAAGCCGAGAGCCGAGTCTTGGCCGTCTTACCTTCCTCTGATTCTGGGTAGATGCGGATCAAGTCCTCGTAATACACAACGGCCGCCTTGGTTTTGCCGGTTTTTTCGTAAAACTTTGCCACTTCCAAAGTGGATTTGCGCTGATCGGCGTCCAGCTTTTGAAGGTTCTCCCGAGCCTGCGTGGATTTGCCGCTGGCCGGCGCGCGATTTAAAAAGTCTTCGAAAGACTCCTGCGCGCGGATCCGGTCAACCGCGTCATAGGAACCGTGTTTGACCCCCTTCAGTCGGATGTAGCCGATCTGATACTGGGCGTCCTCGGCGACTGGGTCGGAAGGAAAACGTTCAAGGATTTCCTGATAAGCGAGAATCGCCTCCTGATCCTTTGACTGGCGCTCTAGCATGGCGGCTCTGTAAAGCATGATCTGTGCAGCGCCGCTCGAGAACGGTGCCCGTTTCAAAATGCTCTCGAGCATTTCTTGAGCCCGCACGTTCGAGGAAAACAGTTTCAGCCCAAACAGCCGCCTGCGCTCGCCATCCATGAATCGCTTGGCAATTTTTACCATCGAATCAAGAGCAGCCTTAAAATCGTCACCTTCCGGATACTTCTCAAGGTAAGTGTCGTAGAATTGGAAGGCCCTTTCGTAATCACCTCGTTTGTCCTGGATTTGAGCGACACGCAACACGGCGAGGGGCGCCTCGGGTGCCAGAGGAAAATGCTTCAGAACCGCGCGATACGCTTCCACCGCCTTCTTTTCGTCTCCGTTCTTTTCGAACTGTAGGCCGATCTTGAGTTGTTCGGTGCTGTTGCTTGCGACGGAAGAAGTGGAGAGATTGAGGTTGTCAAAAAGCCAGCCTTGAAAGCTCCAGCCCTCGCCCTCCTTGTAAGTGATTTCCGCGCGAGCCTGCGAGGCACAGAGCATCACGAGCAGGCAGAGTATCCTGGGTGCATTGGAAATTGCGTGTTGGCGCAAGGGGCGTTGCATGAGGGTTACGGTAGTTGGCGTATTGGGCATGGTCAAGGAAGCCCCGTCAGTTGAATTTATGGGTGTTCGGATGGTGTTCCGGGGTTCACGAATGGGAGTCTCGGTGTTTAAACTGCTCGAGCCTGCACACTTCGTGATTTAAAAGGGAGGCGAGGGTCTTCCGGTCGGTATCCGCGGCGACTGGGCTTCCAAAACTCACTCGGGCGATCGTTTTTTTCCGGCGTATCAAAGCGCGCATGCAGTCCATCAAGTTGCGGTCCCCGAAGTACGCGATTTCATCGGCTCGGATTCCACTTTCTGTCTCGTATCGAATATGAGCGGGGCATACGGGCAGTTGAGCGCTGATAGCGGGCTGCAAAAGCGAGGGCTGGAACGGTAGCACTCCGGTGCCGTCCGAACTAGTGCCCTCGGGGAAAATGCAAGCCAGCACGTCGGCGTCGAAGGCATGGGAGAGGGCCTCGTTGATGCGCGAAACGTCACTGCGCTTCTGCCGCTCAATGAAGAGGGTGCCTGATTTTACCGCAATCGGACCGATAATCGGCCACCGCGCCACTTCTGATTTGGACACAAAAACCAGAGGATTTAGCGCACTCAGCAGCATGATATCCACAAAGCTCACGTGGTTGCTGACCAGTAACCCGCGGTTTGGGATTTCACCTCGCGTTTGAATGGAGACTTGAAGATGGGACAACAAGGCGCGGCTGATTTTTTGCAACAGCGCTGCTCGCTGATGGAGCAGATTCGGGTGCTCTCCGATGATTGGCACGCTCAGTTCACCGACGCGCTTGAGGCTGTGTAACAGTTGGAGTAAAAGGCGCGTGGATTTCAGGCCAAACTCCAAGGGCCCGACGGCGTCATCTACGGGACGATCGACGTCTGACCCCTCGCCTTGCGGCTGGGGAGTTCGAGTACTGTTATCTCGAGTGGAGCTATCCAAGGAAGCTGGCGGCGCTGGCGGGGAGGTTTTCAAGATCGAGAAGAGTCAGAAAATCGATCGTCTTAAACTCCCGGTCAAGCGCAGGGGGTGCGCAGATTTTTGCTCCGAGCGAAAGATATGCCGTCAGAAGCTTTGGGGCCCTGGGAACTGGTGCAGGATCGCTGAGTTGGGTGGGCTGCGGGCAGACCCACTCCGGAAGCGGCATCGTGCGGAGGTGTTCAGGGGCGAGGTGGCGGTCAGAAAGCATTCGGTACAGTGCCAGACCCACCTCGGCATCCTGAGAGGTAAGCGAGCTGCAGCCAAGCAAGTAGCGGCATCGGTGATCCCGGGCATAGGCCGCGATTCCGCGCCAGAGCATAGAAAGAACGGACAGATTCCGATGCTCTTGGTGGACGCACGCACGACCGAGTTCGAGAACTTCAGCGCGTATTGCATCAAAGGGAGTGAGATCAAACTCCTGGGCGCTATAGAAGCCGCGGTGCGCTGCCGCGCGGGTTCCGGTTTGCATGCGGTAGGTACCCACAACCTCGGTGCCGTGCTCGACGATTAGATGGTCGCATGCGGAGTCGTAGGCGTCTTCATCCCTGAGGGTGAGGAACGAGGCTTCGAGTCCTTCCTGGAGTTCCAAATTGAACACGAGGAAACGAAGGGTTTGCGCGGCTCTGACGTCCTCTGGCGTCGAAGCGAGACGGACTTTGTACTCACGCGGACTTGCTCCGCGCGCCAGGATTCTGCGGCCTACGATTTTATTTTTGGGCACTTCTTCTGAAGTTAGTGTTTTTGTCGAGTTAGCTTGGTTCACGGGAAGAAAACTTCCGGCAACAATATTACGCTCTGATGATTTATATGTGAAGCATTCGTGAAACTGGTCTTAACTTAAAGTTTTCGAGCGTCCGGAACTAGCACGCCGGTATTTGTTGGGAAGGTAAAATTGCCATTTAACCTGGCGCAGAAACCGGTAGAGGTGGGTGTGTGGACTTTAAATGCAAGTGGGGGCAGGTTGATTAAAATATTTTCATGAAAATAAATATCCTTCCAATAGCCCTCCTTCTGAGCTGGGCGACGATCTCCAGCGTTTATGGGGCCGAGCCAACAGTGATTAAGCTCTGGCCGGAGGGCCCTCTGGAGAAGCCCGGCGTCATCATCGACGCCGAAAAAGTCCTGCAGCCTAAGGGCGAGAGCGACGTCTTGCGCATTACTAACGTTTCGGATCCAACGATTTCAATTTATCGCCCCGCCTCCCCGAATGGCACCGCCGTGATGGTGTGTCCGGGGGGGGGATACGGGATTTTGGCGATCGAGCACGAGGGCACGCAGGTGTGCGACTGGTTGAACGGCCTCGGAGTAACTGCGGTCCTGCTGAAATACCGGGTGCCCGTGAGGCAGGCGGTACCGGGGTACGAGCCTCTGCAGGATGCGCAGAGGGCCATGTCGGTATTACGAACGCGCAGCAAGGAGTTTGGAATTAATCCGCAGCGCATCGGGATTCTGGGCTTCTCTGCAGGAGGGCACCTGGCTGTCATGGCCTCGTTTCATTCCAAGGAGCGCATGTATCGAATTGATCCTCAGATTGATATTGAGGACGTCGTTCCTAATTTTCTGATACCGGTATACCCCGCCTACTTGGTTTCGAAGGACGACCCTTTCACGCTTCTGGGGCTGTGTAAGCCCACTGCGGTTGCGCCACCTGCCTGCATCATACACGCTCATGACGACAAGGGCACCACGAGCTCGAGCGCCAGCGCGCTTCTGTATCTGGAGTACAAGCGCTTGGGGATCCCCGCGGA
Source organism: Akkermansia muciniphila (assembly GCA_945906945.1). Classification (GTDB taxonomy): domain Bacteria; phylum Verrucomicrobiota; class Verrucomicrobiia; order Chthoniobacterales; family Chthoniobacteraceae; genus Chth-196. The sequence goes on along the minus strand of CAMDSZ010000040.1, from coordinate 5,119 downwards.
GCTCCACATTTGCAGCAGCGGCGGGCACGGATTCGGGATGCGCAAGTCGGGTAAACCCATCAACGATTGGCCCGAGCGCGTGGCCGAATGGATGAAAGCCTCGGGCTGGTTAGATGAGCCGCGCAAACCCTAGGTTACCGCGCATCGCGCCTTTTGATGGAATCTTTCTCCCGTGCCGGACGTTTAATTTCCGCGCAGACTCGACATTTCGCGGATTCTGCGCGAGTGGTTCTGAAAGGCTTTTATTTCTATGGAATTGAGTGAAGAGCAGAAAAAAACAGTCGCGGTGTGGATCGCCGAGGGATTGAAACTGTCGGAAATTCAGGAGCGCATGGGCGATTTGTGGGGGATGAGAATCACCTACATGGAGGCTCGTTTTCTGGTGGATGACCTCAAGCTCATGCCGAAAGACCCCGAACCGCCGGCTCAACCGGCCCAACCGGCATCCGACCTTGCCAACACCGAAGGCCTGGGGGCTGACGCTGACGGCGCAATGGACCCTCTCTTGGGGCAACCCGGGGATCCGGCTTCAGCAGGCGATCCCCACGGGGAGGACCAGCCGAAGTCCGCTGGCGGTGTGACGGTCAAAGTTGACACCATCACCCGGCCTGGCGCGATGGTCAGCGGTAGCGCTGGGTTTTCCGATGGTCAGTCGGTGCAGTGGCACATCGACCAGTTCGGACGGATGGGCATGGTGCCGCCGTCTCCAGGCTACCGTCCTCCGGCCGAAGACATTCCAAAATTCCAGATGCTCCTGGACCAGGAATTGTCCCGGATGGGGATGTAATGCCAACGGTCGTGTGTTCTAGCCATCGCATTTCTTCACCGGCTTATGGCGAAAAGAGAATGGAGATGGGAAATTATGCGGATCGGAATTGGAGTCGCGTTGGTTGTTGGTTGCGGTCGGGTGATTTGGAAACGGAGCATTGCGCCGTTTGTTGAGAAAGGATTGGGCCCTTCGGAGGCATTTCAGGAGCTTCGTTTGGGGTTCTACAAGCAGTCTTTCGAGAGGCGCAAGGAGGAGATGAAGCGGGAGAGTCAGGCAGCAAAAGACGCGGCGAGAAGGAACGCACCCTCAGACGCCGATGCCCATGGGCAGCGGGATCCGTCGAGGTAGGATCAGCGAAAAGGGCAATGTAAAACCCTTACAAAATCCTTACAAAACGGGGCGGGGCGGTCATTGACTCGGATCTATCGTATCCCTAAGCTCAAACTGTTGTTAGACATCATTCCGGTTCAAGACTTGGAATGTAAATTAAACGCCCGTCACTCCATGTCCGACCCAACAGGCCAAAGCTCGGTAAATCGGTTGAAGTATTTGTCGGTGATCGTTTCCAGTGCGCTGCTGTTTTCCTGTGAGCAAGCTCACAAGACTGAGGAAGTGGCTTCGCCAAAAGAGATGCAGGCGATGATTGAGAAGGCCGTTCCCAAGGGGATGGCGTTGGACACGGCCAAGGTTTTTATGGAGGGAGAGGGGTTTGTTTGCGAAGAGGTCAAGGGAGGCATATGGAAGGGGAGAAAAGGGCTGAATTTTTTGCACTGCAAGCGCGAGGATGGACAGATGATTAAACGCCGCTGGGAGTTTGCTCTCATGCATGACGGGAGAACCGTATCAGACTTGGAAATGCGATCTGCGTTGGTTTACCCGTGATTTGCGGGCGAGCGTCCGGCTGCTTTCGGCATAGTCGGCATAGTCTGCGCTACATTGATTGAATCAGCAAAAGGAGTTGCTGCAAACGTTCTGACGGAGAGCAGTTCTGCGCGAGTCTCGGAAAGCGGTTTCCGACCAGAATCAAATCCCCGCTACGCTGAAGCATGACTTTCTCTTGCTTCACTTCAACGGAGTTCAGTTTCTTTTTTGCTGCGCAGAGCTTGATTGCGGCGAGTATTAGCAAGTTCTCGACCGCCTTGGGTGGGCGTGATCCGAAGCGGTCCCGCCATTCAGCCGAGAGAGATTCGAGTTCGGCTTCGGATGTAATGCTGGACAGCGAGCGATAGGCTGCAATGCGCGTTTGTGAGTCGCTAATGTAAGAAAGAGGAAGAAAAGCCGGCGCTTTTTGCTTCGGATCCGCCTGGATAAAATCAATCTCGCGGGCGCAAACAAAATCGATGCTGAGGTTGCTTTGAAAAAGCTCATCAACGATCTCTCCCTTGTGTTTGGCGATGGCTTGTCGGAGCATTGAGCAATACAGATCAAAACCGATCGCAATCACATGGCCGCTCTGCTGAGTGCCAAGGATGTTGCCTGCTCCGCGGATTTCCAGATCGCGAAGTGCGATTTTAAAGCCCGCCCCCAGCGAGGAGTATTGCTTGATCGCGTTGATTCGTTTTCGCGCCTCGCCCATGGCAAGCATGGAACGAGGGAGCAGCAGGTATGCGTATGCTTTGTGATCGCTGCGGCCTACGCGTCCTCGGAGTTGGTATAGATCGGCGAGTCCAAAGCGGTCTGCCCGGTCAATGAGGATGGTGTTGGCATTGGGAATATCCAACCCGCTTTCAATGATGGTTGTTGAAATAAGCACATCTGCTTTGCCAGAGACGAAAGTGTGCATGACTTCCTCCAAATCTTCCTCGTCCATTCGGCCGTGACCGATGACGATGCGCGCTTTTGGGACAAGCTCCTGGATCCTGCTTTTGACCCGCTCGATGCTCTCGATTCGGTTGTGCAAAAAGTAGACCTGGCCGCCGCGCGCCATCTCGCGTTGGATTGCGTCGCGGATGAGGCGCTCGTCGTAGGGGCAAACAAATGTTTCCACAGGGAAACGGTTTGGAGGTGGCGTCTCCAGGGTACTCATGTCTTTTGCGCCCATGAGTGACATGTAGAGGGTGCGTGGGATTGGAGTGGCTGAAAGGGTGAGCAGGTCCACCAGTCTGAATCGCTCCTTGAGACGCTCTTTGTGAAGCACTCCGAAACGCTGTTCTTCGTCGATCACCACCAATCCGAGGTCTTTGAACTGGAGCTGCGAGGAGAGAAGCCGGTGAGTGCCGATGACAATATCCACGGAGCCATTCTCGAGTCCCTCCACGGTTACGCGTTGTTCGCTTGCCGAGCGGAAACGGGAGAGCATTTCCACCGAGACGGGAAATGCGCTCATGCGTTCCCGGAAATTCCGGTAATGCTGCTCGGCCAGCACGGTTGTTGGAACAAGCATCGCGACTTGTTTACCCCCCATCACAGCCTTGAACGCGGCGCGAATTGCCACCTCGGTTTTTCCAAACCCCACGTCGCCGCAGATCAGTCGATCCATCGGGCGTTCCGACTCCATATCCTCTTTGGTTTCGGCGATGGCGGTCAGCTGATCTGGGGTTTCGGTGTAGGGGAACGCAGCTTCAAACTCTGCCACCCAGTGGGAGTCTGCGGGAAATGCATACCCTTTGTTTGTATTGCGCTCGGCGTTGAGTGCCAGCAGGCGCGCAGCATAGTTAAAAACGGCTTTCTCTGCGCTTTTCCGGGCGCGGTCCCATTTGCCATCGCCCATCACGCTCAGGGGCGGATTCTTGCGGCCAATTCCCACGTAGCGGGAAATCATTCCGCTTTGCTCAAGAGGGACGTACAGCTTCGCTTGGTTTGCAAAGCTGAGGACGATCACCTTTTCGGTGCCCTCGTCCCTTGGCATGTCCCGCAATTCCTCGAAGCGGGCGATGCCGTGTTCGAGATGAACCACTAGTTCGCCTTCGATTAGTTCTGAGAAATCAATCCGCGAGAGGTGGATGTTCTCAGCAACCGAACGTCGGCGTGAGAGTGGGCTGCGTGAGGAGGAGCCGAGAAGATCCGCTGCGCTTAGCGCTGCGACTTTGGCGTTTGGGCATGTGAATCCGCCCGCTAAAAACTCCTGCCGCCATGCGATACCGTTGGCTTGTTCACTTGGAATGAGTTCACTCAAGCGTTCGGATTCGCCCTCGTTCAGGCAGAATAAAAAAACAGTCCATCCGTCGCGTTGCCACTCGGAAAGTTGTGTAAAGAAGCGATCTCGCTTGCGTTCGTCTACGATAAAGTCACCGGCGTTGAACTGGCTGAGACCTGTTTCGAAACAAGCTGTCTCGTAGCTCTCTGTTTTCCCGTCCATCTGTGGATCGCCGCCTTGCAGGAGCCAGAAAACCGCCGCTTGCTGAATGTCTCGCGGCGTTTCAACGCAGAAGGATTCGCTGTCCTTTTCATGTGCGTCGCTGAAAATTACGCGGTCTGTGCTGGTGACTAAAGTGGAAAGCGGGCAGCTGTCTTCAAGCGAGGATGCGTTGCTTTGGATGCAGCAGCTCGAAAGTTTTTCAACCGACATCTGCGCGTCTAATTCAAAACCGCGAATGGATTCCACCTCGTCACCAAAAAATTCCAAGCGGACCGGCCTCGCCTCTTGAAAGCTGAATACATCCACGATTCCCCCGCGCACAGCGACTTGACCCCGCTCGGAGATTTGCGTCACCGTTTCGTATCCCTGCGTGTTTAGTTCCCTGAGCAGCACGTCACGGTCGACGTTCTGGCCTGTCCGTACGGTCTTGCTGTTTGCAATGATTCGGGCGGGGTTGACGATCTTGCCGAAAAACGATGATCGCGTCAGCACGACGCACTCGGCTTGCGAAGGCGGTGACGCAAGCTGCTCAAGCACCCGCAAGCGTTCAGCGGTTGCTGAGGGGTCGGGTAGCGCGCCCTCGATTGGGGCGGTTGGTTCATCGGGAAGAAACAAGGGCTTGCCTAGCCACTGTTCCATGCTCGGGTAAAATTTCTCTTGGACGGTCGAATTCGGGTAAATCACCCAGGTTCGGCCGGCGTGGCCGAGGGCAATCGCAGATGCAATCGGCGCGTGGGATGCCGATATGGCGTTCTGCAGCACAATTGGGACACCTCGTTTTCGCCTCTTTCCGTTGACCTTTTTCGACAGACAGGCCGATTCGGAGAGAAATTTTGGAAGGGATGCGGTTTCGGCCATGAAAAGTTTGAGCACCGGACAGCCTTTTGGAGAACCTCGGGGCGATTGGCCTAGTGGGGCGGAGATGGGTTGGGATGAAGGATGGGGCCGGAGTGACTGTACAGGGGATAGGACGGGGGATAGGACGGGGGATAGGACGGGGGATAGGACGGGGGATAGGACGGGGGATAGGACGGGGGATAGGACGGGGGATA
>CAMDSZ010000039.1 GCA_945906945.1 Akkermansia muciniphila | reverse complement strand
ATGCTGCCACCGATGTCGCCTTAAGCTGCTGTAAGTTCGCCGTCGTCACCCCTTGTAAATCAGCTGTTTCAATTGCCTGCACCTGATTCGTCTCAAACCCATTCAACTGGCTGGAACTCAACGCGCCTACCTGCGCGCTTTCCAATGCCGCGACCGCCTCCGATCCGAATCCCACCAACGCATCGCTCGCAATCGCCGCAACCTGATTCGTCTGAAACACCGCAACCTGAGCGGTGCTCAATGCATTCAACTGATAGCTGCTAAGCACAGCGACATCCCTCGTTTCCAATGCCCGCACCTGGTCGGTCGTGATCGACGATGCCTGTTCGCTTGTGAGCGCCTTAACCTGAGATGTCGAAAGCGCTACGATATTCCCGGAGGACAAAGCCTGCACTTGCGCACTCGTCAATGCCACCAGCACCTTCGTCTGCAAGATCGATAACTGACTGGCGGTAATCGCTCCCACTTGATCGGAGGACAAAACTCTAATTTGCGCAGTAGTGAGCCCGCTTGGTGACGAGAAAGCACTCTGCTGAAGCGCAGCAACTTGAGCGGTACCAACCGAGATTAACTGGTCCGACGTGAAGCTGCCAACCCTAGGCGCTAACAACGTATTAATTTGGCCCGTTAATAGAACGGACACCTGCCCGGTTCCCAGCGCTCTAATCTGGGCGTTGGTCAACTCATAAACCTCAGCAGTTGTTAGGCTTTGTATTTCTTGCGTGTTGAGAGTCGCGAGTTCGTAAGTTGTGTAGGACATGACCTAGATAGAGTGGGTAAATTTCCGTCGCGCAGGATGTGGGTCCGCGATTAGCTGGCACAATTAACAACTCCGAGACCGCAGCGCAATTGTTTTTTGCGTTTTGCAAACCGAAGCATGCCTTGCACTGGGGAAAAAATCAGTTGATCAAAAAGTTAAATATTCGATCCAAAAACTATCCCGAGGCGACCCGTGGCGCTGGAAAATGCTCTCTGTCCTTCTAAGCTCAATTAAATTCAATTTAATTTAATTTAATTAAAGTTACTCCATAACAGATTTAAATTTTAGACAGCATCCATCTTTATTAAAAACACATACCGGAGCTGAATTATTTTAAATCCCGAACCGAGCCGTAAAATTTACCACCCTTTAATTTAATTGATCGTGCAGGCCACTATAAGCCGACGCAGGCGGGTAACAGAACGTCCAGTTGCCTCGCCCCCTCGTGATTCCTTCCAAATATCCAGCCCCGATCGGACGGAACTCCAGAATGCTTAAATCGCATATTAAAAAATTACACTGCTTATTAACCTTTACTTGCGAGTTTCGATCAAAGGCGCCACCGATTGCCCCGTCTAAATCGAGCGATTTTCCCAAAACTTTCCCGGAGGACTTTCCGTAATATGAGGTGAAGGCGTCAACCAATAAGCCAACGTCCAAAGAGTTGGTGCTGGCTGCCCATAAAAACTCGGAATTATTTGTGAATACGGCAATTCGACTCGCCAGAAACACGCCCTACTTCGACCGAAACGAGGCAGGTGAATTTCTTGCACAAGAAATTCTGCTTCTGTTTGGCGGGGGAGGAGCAACCGATTTGCCAGGGCACAAAGTGAAGAGGACTTCACCGCTGACGCGTCGGGAGCCGGCGCTGGTGCTCGGACTGTGCCGGGGAGGCGTTCCGGTTGCGCGCACGGTGGCGCGGCTTCTGCGGGTGCCGTTTGACTTCCTAGTGGTGAGGAAGCTTGCGTCGGAGGCGAACCCGGAATTGGCGATCGGCGCGCTTGCTGAGTGCGGTCCGAGCGACTGCTGGCGGGATCTGGAAAAAAAGAGATGCTTGGGAGGCGCCTGCCCTACGACGCTGATCGAGGGCAAGAGCCAGGCCAAGCGGGCCGAGAGTTGGGACCACGTCCCGACTTCGAACGGGCCTTCGGGGTAATTGAAGTGCTCAACCGAGATATTCTTGCCCACCTGCCCGACGCAGAGGCCGCGTTGGCGAACGCGAGGGACAGGGAGACTGCGGAACTCCGCAGGAGGGTAATGCTATATCGGGCGGGCAAGGCACCGGAGCGGCTCGAGGGCAGGCGCGTGATTCTTGTCGACGATGGGGCCGCGACCGGTGCGACCATGAGGGCCGCGATTGCATCTGCAAGAAAACAGGGCGCAGCTGAAGTCATCGTTGCGCTGCCAGTTGCTCCAGAGGAGGTGTGCCGAGAGTTAAGCCATGAGGCGGATACGGTAATCTGCCCTTGGACACCGGCATTCTTCGTATCGGTTGGATCACATTACAATCATTTTCAACAGGTTGATGATGAGGAAATTTGCAAGGCAATCCAAAAGTACGCCTGAAGTGGGCAAGGAGGTGTTGGCCGGATCACGGGCATTGTGTCGATTGCGCTCACTGAGCTAGTTGCCGCGTGCTCTCGATCACCAGAGTGCGGTCGATCTCCGAAACTTCAGAAAACGAATAGCGGGACGGAAATCCCATCAACCTGTTTGACTGATTTTGCCCGGAGTCCACGTCAGATGCGGACCTGGGGGGCTCCGCGCGCCCGGGACTTCACGTATCGGCTCAGTGTCAAATAGAATGGCGGCGCCGGCGACAAAACGGGATTGCTCAACTGGCGGACCGAGATGCTTTGGGGGGGATCGGTTAGGCGCGTTCCGCGGTATAGATCGCGGCGATGCCCCCGAAGAGTGGAATAAACCGGGCGTTGGTGCATCCGTTTTCCTCTAGCAAACGGCACATCTGGTCGCCGCTCGGAAAGGATTCGATTGAGTCCGCGAGGTAATCGTAAGCGGAGCGCTCCCCAGTGAGCAGAGATGCGAAAAGCGGCAGTAGCCTGTGGAGATAAAACCGATACACGAATAGCAGCGGTGGCTTAGGAAGTCCAAAATCGAGGATCAGCAAATGGCCTCCTGGCGAGAGCACACGAAGCATCTCACGGAGGGCGCCGGTCCATGAGGCCATGTTGCGTAGTCCGAAAGCGACGGAAACTGCTTCAAAACAGGCAGCTTCAAAGGGAAGATGAAGGGCGTCGGCTACGACAAGATTCGAAAGGTGTTTTTCGCGGGCAACCCGCAGCATGGGCTCGCAAAAGTCGGCTCCAACAAGAAACGCCCCGGGACAGGCTCGGGAGATGACTCGCGCTAGCTCCCCGCTGCCCGTTGCCAAGTCTAGGATTCGCGCTGGCTTCCAATCTCGCACGATGGATGAGGCTCGCACGCGCCAGAGCACGTCCACTCCTAGACTCAACACCGTGTTCGCTAAGTCATATCGCCTCGCGATGCGGGCGAAATAATCGCGCACTGATGCCGCCTGAATGGAACCATCTGTTGGAGTTGTTGCCACCCCGACATCCTCACCGTTGGCCCCCGAAAAGAAAGCCTGATCAGAATCACTCCTACTGCGTTCCCTGCCCTCTATGGATCAACTCCTGCATTTAACAGGCAGAGCGGCATGCTAAGGTGGCCCCCGAAAATTGGGTCAGTAGCTGAGCTATCGAAATGGTTCGGTGGGGGGGGTAATAAACCCAACCGAAAAACCGCCAATGATGAAAACCAAACGTTGCCGCTGCAGTCCCGAGTTCAAGGCCAAAGTAGCAAAGCAAACCCATAAAGGCATCAAAACCACTCAACAAATTGCCAAAGAGTTCGAGGTACACCCGGCTCAAGCATCTGACTGGAAGAAAGTGCTCGTTGAGAACTTCGCAGGCGTATTTGAAAAGGGAGCTGCAAACTCTAGCGCGAAGGTGTTGTCAACAGAACGCAACAACCTCAACGCCTCAATCCGCGACTTGATGGTCAAGCTGGAGTTCCTGACAAAAAAATCCAAACAGCTCGGTCTGTGAAACGGAATCGTGCCGAGCTGGCAGAAAAAAGCATCGCAAACTGAGCTTGCGTGCCCAGTGCGAACTACTTTCGGCATGTTGTTCGAGCCTTGATTACGGCCCAGTGTCCGCCGATGCCGAGGACCTGCAAATGATGCGTTTGATGAACGAAATGTGCCTTTAGGATCATTGTCTGCGGACATGCCGACGCCGGACCGCAACTATCGCGAGTACCCTTATTTATTGCATGAGCTAGAGGTCCAGCGGCCGAACCAAGTGTGGTGTGCTGCCATCACCTCCGTGCCCATGCCGTGCGGGAACATCCATGTCTGTGCGGTGATGGACGGCCCGCCTGCCAGAGCCTGGCGGTGGGCATCAGCATGAATCGGAAGGGGCGCTGGATGGACAATATCTTTATCGAATAGCTCAATCTGAGCGTGAAGCACGAAGAGATCTATCTGCGCGAACACGCTACCATCCCCATGTTCCGGGAGAGACTGTCGAGGTGGTTGAATCGCTACAATTCTTTGCGGCCACACCAATGTCTTGGCACCCGCGCTCCGGATAAAATCTACACTGCTAAGCCGCCGAGCATAGGGAGTACAATAAAGACCGTAGCCGCATGAACCGCGCGTAAAATCTAAACGGACGTCGCCCGCCCCCAGTCGTTGGGTGACTCGTGTACCGCTTACCCAGGAACATCTAGGACTGCGACTCGAACAGCGCCATACCGCACGCGTTAAAGAAATGGAGCCTGATCGGCCCCAGCTATTCAAAGCCGGCGTCGGGAGCGCCTTCCTCCGCAATCGCACGGGTGAGCGCATCCTCGAACATGCGAAAGCGCTTGGCAACAAACAGCGAGTCTTTCTGCTCGCGCGGGTCTAAATAATTTTCGAGGAACTCCTCAAGAGAAAGCTCCTCGTACTGCTCGATCGGGATGTTGATGAGCTCCTCTTTGAATCCCACCTTGTGGGACGCCTCAAAGCAACACAGCACCATTTCAAAATCCACATCATCAAATTCGTCGCAAAACAACTCTGCAACGCGGGTGTTGGCATCGCACTGCAACAGCGCGTCGCTCAGGTAATGAATGATTTCAATCAGCGAGGAGACGTAGAACTGGCTCATTCAAATTCAATCTGGAAAACAAACGACTGTTACCCTTTCAAGCAGCGCACACTTTCATCAAACAAGGCCGCGCCCAGTCCTAGGGCTTTGCGGAGGCGAGAAAATCGAAAAACTTCGGGATAGCCGCCTGCACCGTCGCCTTTGGTCCGGTCACCTTGATGAATACCGTTCCCCCCGCATCCTCCATGATCGCGCCGAGCAAAGCGTAGTTTTCCTGCGCGGAAACAGGCGCACCGGGCATTCCTGACGAGAACACACCTTCGGTGGAAACAACGGTCACTTTCCGGCTCCCGATTTTCTTTTCCTCAACTTTTTCAGCTCCCGGTGCGCTTTTAAACTGCGCCAGCCACCGCTTCACATTCGAATCGGTGTCGCCGCCCCCGCCCGCACCGAAGTGAAAGAATGTCACCTCAGCAGCGGCGCTTGGGTTGATGCCGGGAATAGCGAGCTGCGCTTTGCGCATCGAAGAGGAAGGCGTCACCCACGACCAGTCTGAGGGCCGGCTGAACGTGATGCTCCCGACTTCAAAGGTGGCGGGTGCCTGCGCCTGCGCTGATGTTTGAAGAAGCCCGAAAAAACCTAGGAAGTTTAGTCCGAGAACGCAGAGGAAGAGAGGTCTGGATGACATAGTTATTTTGTAGGAGAGACGCTTACTCAAACCAACTCCCGTGCCTCCGTCCACTACAATGCGACACAAAGCGCCTCTTAGGCAGTGAGGTCTAGAAATTCGGCTCCAATAAGTGGTGAATTCAGTTGCTGGCTCGGAAGCGCCGGAGGCGCGAGCTGTTGACTGCATCGCTCGGAGCCAGGCTATGCGACTAATGATTTATAATTTGAGGAGATCGATCCGTCGGCATCCCTCTGGGAGCGCGTAGTCCCAGCTGCGCCGAGACGCGGATTGCACCAAGGGGGTGGCGCGGCAGCAAAGGGGCCACAGGGCATTTCATGTCCAACCATTCCACGCGCGTTCAACGCAGCCAACCATGCTCGCCTCACTGCCTAATCTGCCGGGCCAAATGCGAATAAATGCAGCTAAAAGGACGTTCGAGCGAACTTCACACCGACAAGGCAGGAAGCCTCCCACACCGGACCTGGCACCTCTCAACAAAAACGGAGCGGCCCCGTCTTGCAGAGCCGCTCCGAATATTTAAGATCTATTTAACTCTAGGTCAGCTGTTTACTTCGAAACGCCAAATTCCGCCCTTCGGTTCTTCCTCCAAGCCGCCTCATTCGAAGACGGATCCACCGGCATTTCCGCTCCAAAGCTGACCGTCTGGATCTTGCCTGCCGATAAACCGCTTGAAATAAGCGAACTACGAACCGCCTGGGCGCGCTTTTCTCCAAGCTGGCGGTTGTACTCCTGGGTTCCACGCTCGTCGGTGAATCCTGCGACAATCACGGATTCACCTGAACTGCGGAGCGAGCTAGCCACGGCCCGCACCTTCGCCTGCTCGCCTTCGCTCACATCCGAGCGGTCGTATCCGAACTGCACCGGAGCAAACCGAGTCCGGTTGATCGAGGCACTGCGGAAATTTGCGCCCTCGGTCCGCTCTGGAAGCGGGGTTCCTAAACCACCCCCGTCGGCGGATCCCATTGGGGTCCCCTGAATGAAATCAGAGTCACTGGAGTACACGCCGTCGCCCTTTTTCTTCTTTTTGAAAAGAGCACAAGATGTTGTGGATAAAGCCAAGGAGGCCAACAAGATGGTGTGGGTAATGGTGCGGAGAATCATAAGATCTAGAAGCGCACCCTACCGAAATCACGTAGCATCCGCGAGCCTTGTTTTTGGCATATTTGCTACCCAAACTACTGGGCACCGTCATCTTGCTTTCGGATTTGCCCTGCGCCTCACCCCATGGGAAGAATACGTCGTATGCGAATTTTTGTCACAGGCGGGGCAGGTTATATTGGAAGCATTTGCGTGGAACAGATGCTGAACGCGGGACATCAAATCACGGTGTTTGATAACTTCTCGGAAGGGCATCGGGCCGCAATCGATCCCCGGGCGTGGCTGGAGGAGGGAGACCTGTTGGACGCGCAGCGCCTCAAAGATGCCCTAGCCGCCTCCCAGTCGGACGCGGTAATGCACTTCGCCGCCAACGCGCTGGTGGGAGAATCCATGGTGAATCCCACCAAATATTTCCGGAACAACGTCACCGGGGGCATGCACCTGCTGGAGGCGATGGTTTCGTGCGGCGTGAAGAAGATTGTCTTCTCATCCACCTGCGCCACTTTTGGCACGCCGGAACGTGTTCCGATTGACGAAACACTACCCCAAAAACCGATCAATCCCTACGGCGAATCCAAGCTGATCTTTGAACAGATGCTTCGCTGGTACGATGTCATCCATGGAATCAAGCACGTCGCCCTCCGGTACTTCAACGCGGCAGGCGCAACCGAGCGCTTCGGCGAGGACCACCGCATTGAAACCCACCTGATCCCCAACATCCTCAAAGTCGCGCTCGGACAAAAGGAAAGCGTCTCCATTTTTGGCACCGACTATCCGACGCCGGACGGAACCTGTATCCGGGACTACATCCACATCCTTGACCTCGCACAGGCGCACATGCTTGCTCTCGGCTCTAAGGAATCAGCGAAATACAACCTCGGGACCGGCGGAGGCACCTCCGTGCGAGAGGTCATCGCGGCATGTGAGAAAGTGACGGGCCGCCCGATCCGTGTTGTCGAAGAACCGCGCAGGCCCGGCGACCCGGCACGCCTGATCGCCGCATCAGACCGCATCCATGCGGAGCTCGGCTGGAAGCCACAATTTGAATCCATTGATGCAATCATCAGCAGCGCGTGGGCGTGGCATCTCAAACACCCCACAGGCTACGGCGACTAGTCGCGCTTGCTCAAAAACTCGAGGATCTCGCCAGCGAGCCGTGCGCTGACGCCGTCAACTGCTGCGATCTCCTCCTGCGTTGCCTGCCTCAGTCTGGCAACAGATCCAAAGGTGGAGAGAAGCAGCTTTTTTCTTGTCTTTGAGACTCCCGGGCAGTCATCCAGAATGCTCTCTGCCACACGTCGTTTGAGCAGTAACTGGTGATACTCATTCGCGAACCGATGCGCCTCGTCGCGAATTCTCTGCAATAACCGAAGCCCACCGTTGCTATGCGGAAGAGCCAGCGGCTCGGAAATGCCAGGACGGTAAATCTCCTCGAATTCCTTCGCCAAACCAATGATCGGTATTTCATGAAGACCAAGCCGCTGCAGTTCCCCGCATGCTGAGGAAAGCTGGCCTTTCCCTCCGTCCACGATGATCAGGTCCGGAAGGTTCGCACCCGCACGCCTTGCCCCTTCAAGCGTTTCCTCCTGACTCGCCTCCAGATCAATCCAAGCTCCAGAATCATCCCTTTCGCCAATGATGGGCGCGCTTTCATCCAGCGTCTTTTGACGCGCTCTCGCTCGCGTGGCAGACTCTTTAAGCACGCGCGAGTAGCGTCTGCGCACGACCTCAGCCATGCTTGCAAAATCATTCTGTCCGTTTGTGGAAGTGATCCGGTACTTCCTGTAGCTCTCCTTGTCGGGAACACCGTCTCGAAAACAAACCATCGAGGCGACAATGTAAGTCGAGGAGATATTAGAAATATCGAAACACTCCATATGCCTGGGAACCCGCGGCAGCCGCAGTGCATCACATAAGAGCACAATATCGTCTTCGGGGTTCACCGTGCTCGGCAACGAGAGGCGGGTGAATTTCCGGGTGTGTGCGGTGGTTTTTCGCAGGTCATCGAGCATGTTGCGAATTTCGGCAGCGCGCTCAAAGTCGAGCTTCGCGGCGGCAGCACGCATCTCGAGCTCCAAATCGTCCAGATGCTCTTTGGATTTTCCATCAAGAAAATCACCCGCGAGTTCCACTCGCTGCCGGTATTCCTCCTCGCTCAAATCAGCAAGCCGAAGCGGCACCTGGTAGGTCGAACTCTTGAGCTCCCGCTCGCTCGGCGAACCGCGCCCAAAGGTCAGCACACCGAACTTTTTCCTTAAAAAAGCCATCGTCTGCCGTAACGCTCCGGAATGGACGAACGGACCAAAATAAAGCGCTCCATCATCAATGCGCATCCGCGTGAGCCGGAACCTCGGCCACTGCTCCCGCACATCGACCTTCACCAGAAGAAACCGTTTGTCGTCCCGGAACGACACGTTGTACCGCGGACGATATTCCTTGATGAGCTTCCCCTCCAAAAGCAACGCCTCCGGCTCGGAGAAAACCGTGTGCCACTCCAGATCCCAGATACTCTCGAGCAAAGCACGGGTCTTGGGATCAGCAGTCATCCGACGGGACGGCATAAAATACTGCGACACGCGCTTTTTGAGGTCGCGCGCCTTGCCAACATAGATGACACGGTTGAATCGGTCGCGCATGAGATACACTCCCGGCTTGTGCGGCACCTCGCGCAGCTTTAGGCGAAAATCAGGCTTGGCCCGATGCGCTCGAATCGTCGCATCGTCGGCATTGGATTCAGGGGACGGTTCAGAAGACGGGGTGGGGTCGCTCACAATAGCGCGGTCAACCTGCACCAAACTCTTCGTAGCGTCGAGCATTCACGCACCCAACGGCAGCGCGCTGCATCCGGGCGAGGATGCGCAAGGGCGTATGTGTGCGCCTGCCGCACCATTTGACCAGTAGCGGATAACAATCTAATCAAATGCGCAGCATGTCTTGGAATGGGTTTGCTTGTCACACGGGCTATCCGTGATTGTTGCTCCGATGACACTCGCCGATTTCCGCGACCAATTACTCGCTCTCGATCTTTCCGAAAGGCCGGAGGAAAAACCGCATCGCGTGGCCATGCTCGACCTACTCGCACTCGGCACAGAATCCTTTTCGAGGACATGCTTTCCCGCACACTTCACCGGCAGCGCGCTTGTTGTGAGCGCCGACGGGACAAAGGCTCTTTTAAACCACCACCGCAAGCTCGAGCGCTGGCTCCAATTCGGCGGCCACTGCGACGCGGGCGAGACTGTGCTTCAAACCGCGCAACGCGAGGCATTCGAGGAATCAGGAATCGAAGGCCTCATCCTTGCCTCGGCACGTCCTTTTGACTTGGACGTTCACCTCATCCCGAAGAGCCCGAGTGAGCCGGAACATTTTCACTACGACGTGCGATACGTTTTGATTGCCCCGGAAACTGCACAGTTCAAGGCAAGTGCTGAGAGCATACAGCTAAAATGGTTTTCCACCGCAGAAGCCACCGCGCTCAATTGCGACGCAGGCTTCCGGCGATTGCTCAACAAATGGACGGCACTCCTAAGTCGCCGCAATAATCATGCGACGTGATTAGACTGCTCCTCGAAGCCGAATCGGGTGACTTCATGGCAATGAGATCGCGGCTGGGCGGCGGATGCGGAGCTGGGGCTCCGCGCGCCCAGGAGCGGTAGCGGTTCGTTAGTCGAATTTGTTGTGAAGCCAACGATAGGGGAAGTCGTTTCCCGGGCAATCCGTGGGCCACCGCGGCGGATTAATCTCCTTGTGCGCCTTAACCACCGCCCATTTGCCTTCCGTCTTGCCAACACGCTGCCTTAAGTAGCGGATCAACTCATCCAAAGCTTCAAGCTGCTTTGCTGTCGGTTGCTCATGGTTGAAATCTCCCACCAAGCAAATACCGATCGCGATGTTATTCAAATAGTCGCTGTGCACATGCCCCCCGTTGATCTGTTTGGGCCAGCGACTGCCTACCTCAACTTGACCGTCCCCGGAGGAAGTCCCGTTTCCAATAACGAACTGGTACGCCAAGCCATTCTGCATCTTACGGACCTGGCGGTGATAGTACTCGAATGACTTCGCGTTTCCCTGCCGCGTGCCGCTGTTGTGCACCACAATGTAACGCCATCTTCCTTTCTGCACTGGAGCGCGATCGATTTCCTTACGCACGCCGCTGCTGAGGTATTTCCATCGGCTGAACCAACCGAAAAACGAAGGCGTCTGCAGTCCTTGCTCGCGATCAACACCCGACTTCTCAATCACGACAGGCGCGTCTAAATCGGTATCGTTCTTCGATCCCCCCGTTCTTGGCGCCGCAGTTGGCACTCTTGGCGCCGCCAAGGGCGCAGGACTCGACGGGACAACCGGTTTGACAGACTCAAGCACGGGCTTGGCTTGCGACTTCGCCGCCGGCTGCGGGAAAGCGGTCCCCTCCTTCACCGGCGCCGCCTTCGGTGCGGAGCTTGGAGAGGCCTTCGGTACTGGTTTGGGAACCGGTTTGGGAATCGGCTTCGGCGCTGGCTTTGTGGGCGCCGTCTGAGATGACTTTTGATCCGTCTTTGGATTCGACTTGGCCGATGCCCCTTGAGAAGAGGCCTGAGCCTGCAAGGCAGAAGTCGTCTGAATATTCTCGCGAGCCTTCAAGAAAAGCCGCCGCTTTTCATCCTCCGAAACAGACGCTCCCTGCTGAGCCGTTCCTTCCAGAACGGGCACAAGAATGATAGCGCAGAGGCCAAAGAAGAAGAGAATGCGGGGCGGCACAGAGGCGGAATGTACCAAAGCCACCCACTCCTGCAAGAAGCGCCGGAAAAAAACGAGCGCCCGTCGAACGAAATTAACAGCATCAGGACGATCACACCCTTGCAGCACTCTCCACGACTGCATCCATGAGGGACCGGAGCTGATTTTCGCCGGTAAAAGGGTTCATTAAAGCCGTCCGAAGCCAAATCCGGCCAGCCAACACCGTCTGCACCAGGTAAAACTCACCGTCTGCGATCAAATGCGCACGCACTCTCTTATGCAGCTCATCGGACTCCCCGCCACCGCGGCTCTGCGTGCGCAATCTGAAACACACAATGTTTGATTCGGGTTCCACCGCGGCTTCAAACCGCGGATCCGCTTCTAGCATTTCCCAAAATATCCGAGCGTTTGAATGGGTTTTTCGGACGTTTTCAGCAAATAGCGAAGCTCCGTGCCTTCGCCAAATTGCTGCAATTTTTAAACTCATGCTTAATTTGGTGCATTCAAAAGAACGCCTTCCGACGTTGAACCATTCTTCTTGCGCCGCAATGTCCCAAAGATAATCAGCCTTCTGTTGGAACGCCGCCCAGGATAGGACCCGATCTCGGAAGATGAGAGCCGTGGCAAGTGCAGGCGTTAAAAGCATTTTGTGAAAATCCAGCATCACGGAATCCGCCCGCTCGACTCCTGCAATGCGGCTCTTCAATTCGTCGCAGAAGGCCACAGCTCCGCCATGCGCAGCGTCCACATGAAACCAAAGCGCGCGTCTTTCACAAAAGTCAGCGATCGCATGAAGGTCGTCGTACGACCCAGTCGAGGTACTACAGGCGCTCCCCACCACAACGACCGGCAAACGCCCCGCGGCAGTGGCCCGCTCATACGCCTCTTCGAGCAAATCCACGCGCATCTTAAAACGAGAATCCACCAGCACATTAACGACACCCTGCTCTCCCCACCCCATCACGTGCGCGGCACGTGATGCGCAATAATGCGCCTCCGCCGATGTAATCACCGCGAACCTGTGCTCCCCCTCCGCTCCGTGCTTGGACGTCGCTTGAGACCTAGCGGCAAGCAGCGCCGTCAGCATCGCGAGGGTGCCGCCCGATGTGAGAAAACCTGCCGGTTCCTCAAAGCCAAACAGCCTTCCGGTTTGTTCAATCACCCAGCGCTCCAGCGCTGTTGCAGCCGGTCCCATCTCATAAACAGCCATCCCGTTGTTCAGCAACTCACCCACGAAACCCGCTACAGCCGCGCCTGGTGCAGGAGCACAAACCTGATGGCCGACATAGCCCGGGTGGTGCAGCTGAATGGAGCGCTGCACAAACTTCTCAAGAAACTCCAACTCATCCCCGCCACCCTGCGCCATCACCTCTTCCCAAAAACGAAACTCATCCTCCGGCGAAACGCTTTCCCGCACCACTCCTTCACCCGCGAAACTCTTTTGAAGGCGTCCTGCCAGCAAATCAACCACCCGATGACCGAGTTCGCGGAACCGCTCAGGATCGAAAGCTGTATTTAAACAATTGCTCACATTAGACTCCCTAACAGCATCCATAACCCGCCGCCAACCAAAGCGCAAAGTATCCTCGCCTCGGGCCTGTAACCCGCGTAAATCCTAGCACTGCGGCTGCTACTGCCTCGCCACACCCATCCCCAATCACCCCGCATGCCTTCCCGATTCACCCGATCACTCGTCGCTGCCACCCTGTGCATTCTCTGTCTTGCGGAGACAGGATTCATCGGATGCGCAAACGCACAGACCAAACCCGCCCCAGAGAAACCGGCAAGCATATGGCCCGGCAGACGACCCGACGGTTCCGTGCTTCTCCCCAACATGTGGTCGCTTCGTCCCGCAGGCACCCAAGTTGATGTTGCAGACTTTCCGGTAAACATCGCAGTGCATCCCGACGGGAAACACGCGGTGATTCTGCATGCAGGCAATTCGGGACACGAACTGCACTTGCTCGACATTCCTCAAGCCGCGATCACACAGCGAATCAAGATAGATGAAGCGTTCTATGGTCTCGAATTTTCCTCGAATGGAAAACGCATTTACGCAAGCGGCGCCGCAACCGAAGTGATCCGCTGGTTTGAGTTCGATAAATCAACCGGCATGATCGCCGGGGAGAAGCAACTTAAGCTGCGTGATGCCAAAGAACGCGGAATCCCAGCGGGACTCACCCTCACCAGCGACGCAAAAACCTTGTACGTCGCGAATGTGCTCGGGCAAAAGCTGGCGAAACTCGATCTGGCGTCCGAATCCAATCCAGTGCTGGATATCGAACTCGGGGACTTCGCAGTTCAAACTCCGACCTCGTCGATCGGCGCGATCGGAGGCTCCACTCAAAGCCTTGACGAAGCTGCGATCACCAAACGCGTCGAGGCTGCGCTTGATCCCGCGAGCCCCGAGGCGCCTTATCCCTACGCTTGCCGATTGGATGAACGAAAGGGGCTTCTCTACGTGAGCCTCTGGGCCCGAGCCGAGGTCGCGGTCATCGACCTCGAAAGCAACCGCATCAAAGCAAGATGGAAGACGGAGGAGCACCCGAATGAAATGTTGCTTACAAAGAATTGCCGATTTCTTTACGTGGCCAATGGGAATCGAAACACCATCAGCGTCATCAACACGGAGGAAGGAACGACCGTTGAAACAATCTGGTCCGCGCTGCATCCCCAGGCGCCTCCGGGCTCGACTCCGAACAGCCTCGCGCTTTCGCCAGATGAAAAAACTTTGTTCATCGCAAACGCGAATGTGAATAACGTCGCGGTAATCGACGTCAGCACGCCGGGAAAATCTCGCTCGATGGGGTTCATCCCCACCGGCTGGTACCCGACTTCGGTTCGAGTGACCCCGGACGGCAAGACGCTTTTGGTTGCCAACGGCAAAGGCATTATTTCAAAGCCAAACCCGAACGGCCCTCAACCGGTTGCCGGAAGAACCACTACTGAATACATCGGCAGCCTTTTCAAGGGAACGGTGAGCATCATCGAGCTACCCAAGCGTGCAGAGCTTGAGACACAAATGGAGCGTTACACGGCCACCGCCTATCAATGCTCGCCGCTGCGGCGTGACAATGCGCCGACATTAAAGCGCCCTGCTGGCAATCCCATCCCAGGAAAACTTGGCGACAGCAGTCCAATCAAACACTGCATCTACGTCGTCAAAGAGAACAGGACCTATGATCAGGTGTTCGGTGACATGAAGGAGGGCAACGGGGATGCAGGGCTGTGTTTGTTTCCAGAAAAGGTCACACCGAACCACCACAAGCTGGCGCGCGAATTCGTGCTACTCGACAACTTCTATGTTGAGAGCGAGGTCAGCGCCGACGGACACGAGTGGAGCATGGCGGCTTACGCAACGGACTTCGTTGAAAAATTCTGGCCGCTCAGCTACGGGCACAACAAATCAAAAAAATACTCCTACCCGAGCGAGGGTAATTTCCCGATTGCTACCCCGGCAGGCGGTTATCTATGGGACCGTGCCGCGGAGGCGAACATCAGCTTCAGGAGTTACGGTGAGTTTGTGGTGAATGGAAAGACTCCAAACGATCCCTGCAAAGCGAAGTTGAAGTCTCTCGAAGGGAGATTCGATCCGCATTACCGGAGTTTCGACATGGACTACCCAGATATGAAGCGTGCGGAACGCTTTGTATCCGAGCTGCACCGCTTTGAAAAAGAGGGAACGATGCCGCAGCTCCAAGTGGTGCGCCTGCCCCAGGACCACACCGCGGGAACGAGTGCTGGCAAATGGACCCCGACAGCCTGTGTGGCAGAAAACGATGCGGCGCTCGGCGCGCTCGTTGAAGCGGTCTCTAAGTCGAAGTTCTGGGCTTCTACAGCAATTTTTGTGGTCGAGGACGACGCCCAAAACGGTCCCGACCATGTGGACGCACATCGGACCGTTGCGCTGGTGGTCAGCCCGTACACCAAGCGACGTTTTGTGGATTCGACGATGTACTCGACCAGCTCGATGCTGCGCACCATGGAGTTAATTCTCGGCCTGCGGCCGATGTCACAGTTCGATGCCGCAGCAACCCCGATGTACCATGCCTTTCAATCTCGACCCGACTCTTCGACGTACAGCGCGGTCAAGCCAGCCGTCGATATCCACGAGGTGAACGTGAAGACAGCATGGGGCAGCGCCAGATCGGGAAGACTCGACTTTTCAAAGGAGGACGCAGCCGACGACCTGGCCCTCAACGAGGTGATCTGGCGGAGCGTGCGCGGCGCGGGCAGCCGCATGCCCGCCCCCGTGCGGGCAGCATTCGTATTCGCATCGAACGGACGCGATTCAGATGACTGAGCCGGCCGGGGAAGCGGGCTGTCGAGGGCGGTTTGCGTTTGCGTCTGCGCCCCTACCCTTCCTGCACCCCAGCCGAAGCGTGGATCCAATAAGAATGGCAGACTGAAATCTCGAGGGGGCGATTTCATGAACGGATTCTTTGAAAGTCGTTCGAACAGAATTGCCTAACGGCGGCAGGGCATCGGCTTTCCCAGCCGATCGCTGTACAGATACCTCTGCCGCTATGAGGGCGGTCTGTTCTCTGTTGAGTTTTTCAACCACGGTTAACCTGCGGACGTCGAATCGGTGGTCGCAAGCAGCAGGGATACGGATGTAAATCTCTGCTTTCTCCCTGGGTCATTCGCGACGCGTCTGGGCGCGATCTGCATTTCTTACGCAGTTTTCGAGTCCAATAGCCCCTCGCCAAGCTACGAAGACTGGCTAAAACCACAAGGTTCAGCGATGCACACTGAATTAATCGAGGGCTGCGATTTGGCTGAACGACAACCCTTGGCGCTGAATCAATTCAAACCGGATGGAGCGAGCAGCGAACCATTCGAGTTGTGTGCTCGATAGAGCCATCAATTGAATCGAAGTAAATGCAGTGATCTGCTCGCTGGATAGGGCGGCAAACTGACTCGATTTAAGAGACCTAAATGCACCAGTGCCCAGAGCCGGTATCGCATCAGTTGAAAGCACCTGCATTAGAGCGGTGCCGAGCGATGGAACCTGCAGTGAGCTTAACATCCTGATGTCCCGCTTTTCAAACGCCTGCCATTGCTCGGCAGATAGCGCGGAGAGTTGCACAGTTTTAAGCAATGGGATCTGGGCTGTTGTGAAAGCCACAATCTGCGCGGTCGCCAGCTGCCTGAACGCTCCCGTGGAGAGCGCGTTGATCTGGAGACTGGAAAGCGCAGGGATATCCTCGGCCTCGATAGAGGAAACTTGAGCTGAAAAAGCCCCAAGCTGTCCGGTTGTCAGTGCTCTGATCTGAGACGGGGTGAAGGCTGCCACTTGCCCAGTTCCAAATCTGACCAGTGTCTGGGTGGTGAGACTGGCGATTTGGGAAGTTAAAAGCGCAGCAGTCGTCTCTGTCGCAATCGCCCTCAATTTCGACTCAGGCAGCCCCGCGAACTGAAGGTTGGACAGCGCTCGTACCTGAGCCACTCCAATTGCGGCGATCTGATCTTCGCTGAGCGCCGTCAATTTGCTCGAGAGTGAGTTCAAGCTAGACGCGCCAATCGACCGGACCTGCGCCGTACCAAGCGCCAATAATTGGTCGCTGACTAGCGAGGGAGCTTGAATCGTGGTCAATGCCGCCACGGCAGAACTCTCCATTGCCGAAAGCAGCGAGCTGCTAAGCCGTGAAATCTGAGCCGTTGAAAGGAAGCGGACTTGGGTGGTGGCGAAACCCGCAAACTGATCGCTTGTCAGTGAGTTGACCTGCCCTGCTGTCAAAGCCCTAATGTGAATGTCACGCAAACTAGCAATCGCTTGCGGCGAAACCGCTGCCAATGCATTCGAAGAAATAACAGCGAACTGAGCAGTGCTCAATTCTCTGATCTGGCTGCTTCTGATGGCAGCAATTTTCTGGGAGTCCAGAGAGCCGATCTGCCCAGTCGTCAGAGCCGCGAAGTCGGCGACCTCAATCGCGGCGATCTGGTTGGTGTTCCAGGCTTTGATCTGCAAGGTTGAGAGCACCACAATGTGCCGGGTCTGGAGGGAGGCTATTTGGTCCGAATTCATCGAGCTGAAGGCCCGGGAACTCAGCTCATTGATTTGAGATGTCTTCAACGCCTGAATTGAGGCTAAAGAGACAGCCTGCCAAGCTTCGGTTGAAATAGCCGCCAACTGATTAGCTGATATTTCTGACACCTGAGAGGTGCCAAGTGCAGAAACAGACTCACTACCGAGGTTTCCAATCTGGCCAGTGGAAAGGGAGCGAATCTGCAGAGTCGTCATCGCGCTCCACTGCCTTGCTTGAATCGCCCGGAGCTGATCCGAGTTTAATACAGCCAGTTGGGAAGTGGTGAGCGACCTCACATTTCCCGAACCGAGAGCTTTCAGGTGACGATCACCAAACTGTTCAATCTGCTGAGTCGCAAAAGCCGACACTTGGGCACGCGAAATGGAGCGGAAAACGAAATCATCGATCGCCACAATTTGTTCAGGTAAAACCTGAGAGATTTGCGCCGTGGCCAGCGCAAGTACCTGGGAAGAGTCGAGCGCTCTCCATTGATCGCTCGCAAAACTCCGAAGTTGAGTGGAAGTTAAAGAACGAATCTGATGGGATGCGAGACGCCGGACTGATTCCGTCCTTATCGCAGCTAGGGAATCCGTGGAAATGGAAGTCACTTGACCAGAGCTCAACGCCGTCCACTGCCTGCTGGAAATCGCATTAATTTGTTCGGTGGTCACTGCGCTGATCTGGGAGATTTTCAGCCCCGCAATCTGACTGACACCAAGAGCTTTCACTTGCGAAACCTCAAGTGAGGCAAGTTGCTCACTCAAAAGTCCGCTGACTTGGACACTTGAGAGCGCAACGATACTCGAAGTTCTCAAAGATACAATCTGGCTGGCATTGAATGCGCGCAAGTCTACCGATTCCATTGCTGAAATCTGGCTCGTTTGCAGCGCATCAAGTTGATCAGTGCGCAGCATTGCTGCTTGTGCGGTCTCGATTGCACGAATCTGCTGCGAAAGCAGGGAAGCAGACTGAGCCGTGGACATGCTTGCGAACGAATCTGGGGAGATCATCCGGATCTGCCCCGCAGACAGAGACCGCAGCTGACCAGTGCTAAGGCTCCTGACGGCGTCGGAGCCAAATCCCTGAACGGCTCGCGCATCAAAGAAGACAACCTGTGAAGTCCGCAGAGCCGCGAGCTGGCTTGGGGCAAAAAAGGCGACTTCTTCCGTTGTCAAAGCGTTGATCTGGCCCGTCGTGAACGAGGCAACTTTGTCCGTCGTCAGGGTTGCAACTTGTTCAGAACTCAACTCAAGGAGCGCCGCGGTGGAAAGAGCTCCGATCTGAGCCGAGTTAATCGCCGTAAACTGGCCCGTGGACATCGCCCGGACCTGATCCCCTTTCAGTGCTGCGATTTGATTACTCCTGATCCCGTTGATTTGATTGGTACCGAGAGACGAAATCACGTCCGAACTGATCGCAGAAAACTGGAGCGTTTGTATCAAAGAAATCAACGAACCCGGAGCGGCGTCCCACTGCTCCGCTTGGATGGCTGCAATTTGCTCGGTCTTAAACGCTGACATTTGTGCAGCGAATGCCGCCAATTGTGATCCTGACAACCTCTGAATCTGATCACTCTGCAGCACTTTAAGTTGCCCTGTTCCTAAGCCCGTAAGCGCTGGGTTCCTCAACCCGGCGAATAAAGAAGCATTAATGTTGAGTATTTTCTGATCGCTAAGCGCCTTTATTTGAGCGGAGTTGACGGCGCCGAACTGATCGCTACCCATGGCGTTGAGCTGATCGCTCGCAAATGCAGCGAACTGCGGTGCAGGGAGTGCACCAAGCACGGCTGTAGAAACAGCAGCTATCTGATCTGGCTTCCAGCTATTGAGCGCATTTGTGACTAGACCGCTCACCTGAGATGACAATAGCGCCGCCACATTCGTTGGGCTCAGCAGTTTTACCAAATTGGTCGCAAGCCCCGTCAGCTGCGTTGGAGTAAGCGCCGCGATCTGCGCACCTTCGAGGACAGATAGTTTTTCTGTGGTTAACACAGACAACTGCGCAAAGCCCAACGCCCGGATTGCGACCGGGGAGAAAGCAGCCAGGGCATCCGTGCCCAAGGCCGACAATCGATCGGTGGACAAGCCGGGCATCTGCGACGTTGCAAGTGCCTTGATTTGCGACGTGCCAAGCGATGACAACTGATCGGTTCCGAGGATACTGATTTGCTTAGAAGTGAACGCAGCAATGGCATCAGTGCTCAAAGCCGTGAGTTGTCCAAATGCCAACTGTTTAAGCGATTCCGACTCTAACCCTAATACGTTAGAGGGCTGCAGATATGCCACCGCCTCCGGTTGCAAAGCCATGATCTGGGATGTCTTTAAGGCACGGATTTGCTGCGATGTTAATCCGCGAACCTGCTCGGGTCCCATCACCCCCAACTGGGAGTCCCCGATCGACTGGATCTGCCGGGACGATAGAGCCCGGATTGCGATCGAAGAAATCGAGCTGATGAAACCGCTTGAGAGCGTTCCGATCCGTTCCGTACCAAGGGCCTCGATTTGGTGCATTCCCAACGCCATAACTTGAGAGCTGCCAAGTGCGTTGATCTGG
>CAMDSZ010000038.1 GCA_945906945.1 Akkermansia muciniphila | reverse complement strand
CGTAAAAATCATCAGGAGCTTGCTGTCCACGCTAGTCTTTGCAAACAGCTTCAACCCGCCGCCTTTTTTCTTGGCACCACCCTTTGCGGTCGGAGTCGCCTCTTTTCCCGGGGCGGCAGCCCCCCCCGAAGACTTACCTGAAGCGGTGACACTCGTTGCAAAAAGCCCGCTTTTGCGAAGCGCCGCAGAAGCCTCTCCCGGGGAACCAGCTTCGATGGAACCCCGCGTCTCCTGACCACGCGAGTCGAGCGCTACGTAATCAAATTTTGCCATAAATCTAGGGGTATCTAGGGTGTTGTCGGCTGGGGATATTCAGGGCCCGGACCAAGGTCATGGTCTTTGCCCCTCCGCCCTGCCCTTGTGCGGGGCACTCTTAGGTATATTTGAGAACTTCCTCAATGGAAGTCTCTCCTTCAAAAATACAACGCAATCCGTCCTCCCTCAAGGTCGCCATCCCCAGTTCGATCGCCTTCTGCTTCAGAACCACCCCCGGCGCCCGCTGGTTGATGAGCTCCCTGATGGGTTCGGTCACATCCAGCAGCTCGTAAATCCCCTTACGGCCACGATAACCGTTGTTATTGCAGGCTGGGCAGCCCGCTCCATAGTAAAAGGATTTGTCTCCGATCTCGTGCGGCGACAACCCGAGCTGCTTCAAGACCGCCTCGGTTGGCTCGTAAGGGGTGGAGCATTGCTTGCACACCTTACGAATCAGTCGCTGCCCGAGAACCCCTTCGAGTGAAGCCGAGATCATGAAGGGCTCGACTCCCATGTCGATCAGACGCGTGACCGCTCCGGGAGCATCGTTGGTGTGCAGAGTTGTCAGCACCAAGTGTCCGGTGAGCGAAGCTTGGATTGCGATCTGGGCGGTCTCCATGTCTCGAGTTTCCCCGACCATGATTCGGTCTGGGTCCTGACGCAGGAACGCCTTGAGCACCTTTGCAAAGGTGAGGCCGATCGCTTCGTGCACCGGCACCTGAACGATTCCATCAATGTCAAACTCCACGGGATCTTCCGCAGTGAGCACCTTGGCGTCCACGGTGTTCATCTTGTCCAGACACGCGTAGAGGGTGGTGGTCTTTCCCGATCCGGTGGGACCAGTGACGATGAAGATGCCGTTTGGCAAATCAATGGTCTTCATCAGGTAATCGTAGATCTTGGGGGGCATTCCGATGGCCTCCAGACTTAGATTCACGCTCGAACGGTCCAAGACGCGGAGCACGACGCTTTCCCCAAACTGCGTGGGCAGCGTGGAAACACGCATGTCCACCTGGCGCCCGGCAACCTCTCTCTGAATTCTTCCGTCCTGCGGCAGACGCCTCTCCGCAATGTTCAAATTGGACATCACCTTCACCCGCGAAATCACCGGGGACGCTAAATGACGCGGCGGCGGCGCCATCTCATACAACGCGCCGTCCACCCGGTAGCGGATTTTGAAGTCATGTTCAAAGGGCTCGAAATGAATGTCAGAGGCCCGGTCCTGGATCGCCTGCTTCATCACCAAGTCCACGTACTTGATGATCGGGACGGAGGCCGCCGCCGCTTCCGCGGACATTTCAGCGGCTTCCGCATCCATTTCCAACTCGTGCAGCACGCTCTTCATCTCCCCCGAACCGCGGCTGTAGTGTTTGCGCAGGAAGTCGTGCACCTGATCCACGGGGGCGATCACCAGACGGGTCTCCATGCCGATCGCGAAGCGGATATCCTCGACAGCCTGATGCTGGAAGGGGTCTTCCAAGGCGACCTTCAGCGCCATCCCGTCCCACTCCACAGGCACCGCGCGGTGCACGGCGGCAATGTTGGCCGGAAGCATTTCCAAAAGGGAATCCGGCGGCTCAAAGCCCTCGAGATTCACAGTCTCCACGCCAAACATGCTGGCGATGGTCTCGTAAAACTGGGCCTCAGGCATGACCCCCTGTTTTTCAAGGACCTTCGCAAGCGGCAGGCCCGACTGGGTCACCTCTGCCACCACGTCATCGACGACATCATCGCCGATCAACCCGTGTTCGACTAAAAGATCAAGGACTTGGGTATGATTCATGGTCTGGGGGGTTGGCGGTTACTCTTTGTCTCCCATGGTGACTCCGATGACCTCCTCGGCTGTGGTCATTCCCGAAAGCACTTTGCGGATTCCATCCTCGCGCATGGTCCTCATTCCCATCTCGCGGGCACGCTTGCGAAGCTGAAGGGTGGTGCCACCCTCGTTAATCATGTGGCGTATCTCGTCATCAACCTGGAAGAACTCGAAGATCCCTGCCCGCCCCTTGTAACCGCCATTCCGGCAGGCCTCGCATCCCCTGCCCTTGGAGATTTGCGCATGCGCCAGCTGGACCGCATCGACGCCGAGGGAACGCATATCCGAGGGAAGCAGTTCGGCGGGCTCCTTGCACTTCGGACAGATACGCCGGATCAGGCGCTGGGCCAGCACCGCTCGCACGGCGGAAGAAACAAGGAAAGGCTGCACTCCAATATCGACCAAACGCGCAACCGCTCCGGGAGCGTCGTTGGTGTGCAGAGTCGAGAAGACCAGATGTCCGGTAAGCGACGCGTTAATCGCAATATTCGCGGTGTCCGCATCGCGAATTTCCCCGATCATGATGATGTTCGGCGCCTGACGCAGCATTGAGCGGAGTGCGGCGGGGAAGGTCATCCCGATGTCCACATTCACCTGGACTTGGTTGATCCCAGCCATCTGATACTCCACGGGGTCCTCGACGGTGATGAGCTTTTTGTCCGGACGGTTGATGTAGTTCAGACAGGCGTAAAGCGTGGTTGTTTTGCCCGAACCGGTTGGGCCGGTCACCAGCAGAATACCATCAGGAAGTGTGATGAGCTGTTCAAAGATGGCTTGGTCATCGGAAAGAAAACCCAACTGCGGAAGCCCCAACTGGAGCGCAGACTTGTCCAAAATACGCATGACGATGCTCTCGCCCTGAGTGCTTGGCACGGTCGACACACGCAAATCAATCTGCCGCGGCCCCACCGTGATTTGAATACGACCATCCTGCGGGATGCGCTTTTCGGCGATCGACATCGACCCGGTTAGAATCTTCAACCGCGAGATAATCGCGGACTGCAGCCGTTTGGGCGGGCTCTGCATTTCCTGCAGCACCCCATCGATCCGGAACCTGACGCGGAAGTAGCTTTCCATCGGCTCAAGATGGATATCACTCGCCCTGAGCGTGTAGGCTTCGCTCAGAAGCGAAGTCACCATGCGGATGATCGGCGCGTCGCTGTCAGGGTCGCTTTCGTCGAGCTCGTAGGGGTTCACCGTCGCTGGCTGCTCGGAGTCGATCCCGTAGTAGTTTTTAAGCGCGGCGGTGATGGCCTTGGAGGTCGCGCAAACAAACTCAGGGGTGATCCCCAGCACGTGACCAAGGCTGTCGAAAGTATCGAAGTCAAGCGGGTTGGACACGGCGATCATCAGCCCGCCATCGGTTTCGGCGACCGGAACGACCTTGAAGCGCTCAGCCAATTCCTTGGGCACCCTGTCGAGCACAGCCCGCTCGAGGGTCATTGTTTCAAGCTCGATGAATTCCATCGCCGCATGGGCCGCCAGCGCCCGCATCGAATCTTCCTCGGTGACCAAGCCGCTGGCGATCAGCGTTTCCAACACATTCCCGTTGGGCGAGCTATCGCGCGCCTCCTGGATGTCACGCCGGGTCGCTAACCCGCTGTCTTCAAGAATCTCTAGAATAAAATCCTGATTTGAGCTCACGGTTTTGTCTGGGGAAGTTGGGGAAAGAAGTTGAACGAAACAAAGCTTTTAGAAGCAAATTGGAAGGATGAAAATCGTCCAGAGAGCCTCACACAGCCGAGCAGACCAACCAACCTCTTTTCTACTCTCAAGCCCCCACTAAAGTCAAAGGGCCGCTGATTATTAGAGCGAAACACATTCAAAGCCGGGCACCGCACCCAACCCATGGCCAGCTTTGCAGAAACTTTAACATTCGCTGCAAAGAACCAACCCGTCAAATGCGACTCTCACCCCAGCGGGCAATCGCTGCTCCAAGTCCGCATGGCGATGCTCATGACACTGGTGCGTGAGCCATGCGGCGCCCGGCTCGATTCGTTCGATCACCTCCAACGCCTCCGACACGCTGAGGTGGGTGGGATGCGGCTTTTCTCTGAGCGCATCAATGACCAAATAATCCACCCCGCGCACCAGCGTCTCCACCTCCTCGGGCACGCTTTTGCAGTCGGTCAAATAGGCAAAAAGCGAGCGGCCCTCGCGCTTAAAAAGATAGCCGACGCACTGCGTGCTACCGTGGGGAAGAGGCAAGGGCACCACCTCGGTACCCATGAGGTCAAACGGCCCGCAGACCTGCCTTGGATCGGGGTGGAGATAACCCGGAAACCTTGCGCCCTCATCGAACGCAAAATGGAAAGCCTGAGCCAACTGCGAGAGGGTTTCCGGCGAACCATAAACCGGGAAACGGTGGCGGCCATACGAGAACGGACGCAGGTCATCGAACCCCATGATGTGGTCGGTATGCGCGTGGGTAAAAAGGGCGGCATCCATCTTTGTGATTCCTTCCCTCAGGCACTGGCTTCGAAAATCCGGCCCCGTATCAATCACCCAACTCGCTTCCGGAGACTGGATGTAGACCGAGCACCGAGAGCGTTTGTCCCTTGGATCCGTGGACGTACAGGTGTCGCATTGACAGCCAATGCGGGGCACTCCCTGAGAAGTGCCGGTGCCAAGAACCGTTACAGTGAAAGTCGCCATGACGCCCCGACAAGCTAGACAGCTTTCAAGAATAAGTCCAAACGCGAGAGTCCAAACGGGGGCGTTGGCGCGAAATAGACTGTGAGAGCCGGCGGACTGGAGGACAGTTGACTAACCAAGCGAAGGTAGCCTAAGCTCACCACTCTTCAAACAAGCGGCGGGGTCGCCAAGTGGTAAGGCCGAGCTCTGCAAAAGCTCTATCGCGGGTTCGATTCCCGCCCCCGCCTCCAATTCCGCTGAGTTCTGGGTCTCCGACAAAGTTTGGGGAGAGATTCTCGAAGTCAACCGATTCGACATCAGCGACCGGCCTAACCTTTTTCCTAAGGACACGCGCATACTTACACCCGTTCAGCCTTCCCTCCAGCCGGAGTAGCCAGGCGAGCACAAGGTCTGCGATTCAACGATTCCGGAGGAACCCCAAAACAGTGGTAACCTCGCCAATCAGTACGCGCTGGCGCGGTGAGCTCTCCGCCAAACAGATCTGGCCGGAGTCAGTCCCCTCTCTCCAAGTGCAGATTCTTGCGGACCCGCTCTGCCGGCGACTCCACAAACATCAGGAGCCCGCGCACCACATCCTCGACCCCCAGAAACTCCTGCCGCTCCCGCCTCAACTCCTCCACGGCCCGCTGGTACTCCCGCGCATAACGCTTGGAATCAACTCCCTCCAGGGGGCTCGATTCCGGTACCCGCGCAAGGGCTGAGTCGAGCATCCGCGAGACCTCCTCTCGTGAATATTCGTGCAGCAACACCGCCCCCAAATCACGCAACCGCGTGACGGCATCCGCAAGCTCTCTTTCCACCTCCACCCGCGTTCTTTCTTCAACCTCCGGCATCATAAGCCTCCCGTATTGATGTAACCTAAGTATCACCCACGACACACTCGGGCACGCGAATCCCCTCCACACAAACTTCCGCGCTTTGGCGCGTATTCCAGCCCTTCCAGCACACTCAGTCTAATCAGCCGGTACGTCCGCAAGGAAATTCACACCGCCCCACACCAATGGAATCGGCGCGTGGATCCAAAAAGGCCGATTCGAAACCACCCTCGCGCCGCCCCCTCAAGGGCAACAGCAGTCCGCCTGTTTATCTCGCGAAAACTTGTCCGCTTCTCAGCCTTATTTCACCGCTTGTGGGCAAGTAAGGTCTAAGGATTGGGAAAAGTAGCTGGCAACTTTAGTTGCCAGGCTCCAAATGCCCTAGGAGCGCGTAGCCCCAGCTGCGCCCAGACGCGGATTGCACCAGAAAAGTGACGAAGCAGCAAAGCGGCGCACCCCAGATCTAGGGACGTGTAAGCTCAGCTCCCAGGGGGGAGCCCAGCCTAGCCCCGTGCCAGGCCGTCATCAGCCCGCGCCTCTGGCGCTTTGGAACCGGCAACTAAAGTTGCCGACTACTGATTCCAAATTCTAAACCTCACCACCTACTAAAGCGTAAAGGCCGGAAGCTTCACAATCGCACCGCCCTTGAGCGCGGACTGGTGGGCGCACAATCCCACGCAAGTCCAGTTCGCCGACTGGCGCGCATTCGGAAACGGTTCCCGCTTCTCCACGACCGCACTCACGAACTCATGCACCAAGTGCGGATGCGATCCGCCATGTCCCGCCCCCTGGGTGAATGAGAGGTGCGCCTTCTTCCCAACGCCATACACGCCGTTGGTGGTGAACGGACGGATCTCCTTCGGCAAAAGCTTCGCAAAATCCGGTGCCTTCACATGCTTGGGAATCTTCGGCTCGGGAAGCTTTGCGCGATGCATCACCAGCGGCTCGTGCTCGATCAGCGGCCATTCCACCGACGCTTTGTCGCCGTACACATCGATGCTCTCGCGGTACTGCCGTGCAGTGTCAAACAAACTCCGAATGATCCGCGCCGACAAATCAGTTCCCTTGAACTTGATGTGCGCCGTCTCAACTGCAAACGGAGAGTTGTACTTCTTTTGAAGCTCCTTGCGAATGGTGCCCGACCCAAAGCAGCTCACATACTCCGCAGGTGCACCGGCGAGTCCGCTCACCGGACCCACGCAATGGGTCGCGTACCACATCGGAGGCAGACCGGGCCAGTAGTTCGGCCAACCGTCCATGTCCTGTTGATGGCTAGCTTGGAGGAACTGAAGTTTGCCAAGCACGCCCTTGTCGCGGAGTTCCTTCATGTAAAGGTACTCGCGCGCGTACACCACGGTCTCCGCCATCGTGTAAACCAACCCAGTCTTCTTCACCAAATCCACGATCTGTTTGCATTCCTCAATGCTGGTCGCCATCGGCACCGTGCAGCTCACATGCTTTCCCGCCTTGAGCGCCGCGATGCTCATCCAACCGTGATCCGGGATCGGCGAGTTGATGTGAACCGCGTCGATATTCGGATCCTTGAGCAGCGCCTTGAAGTCCGTGTAGCGGACGTCCACTCCAAATGCATCGCCGACGGCCTTGAGCTTTTTCGGATCCCGCTGGCAGATGGCATACATGTTGGCGTTGGGGTGATGCTGATAAATCGGAATAAATTCCGCACCAAATCCCAAGCCGACGATTGCTACGTTAGTTTTCTTTTTTGACATACGGGTGTGAGTTTCAGCCGCAACCATAACGCCGGCCCTCAGAAAGTTGCCGGACGTTTTTTGTTACTTTTCGGACAACAGCAGTCCATTGAGCGCTACTCCAGGCAGGCGGCTTCCGTGGTGCTGCGCACGAAAACGCGGCCGCCAGCGACCGCAGGCGTCGTCCAGCATTTACCGCCCAGCACCTTCTGCCTGCCAAGCTCCTTGTATTCGCTCGGATCCGCCGCAAGTCGAACCAATTCACCCGCGTCCGAGAGAGCCACCACATCGTTTCCAACCAGCACGACGTGCCCCGGACCGAACCCCTCCTTGGACCATTTGATCTTGCCGGTGGCGATCTCCACACACTTCACGGGGCCGGTTCCGTAGTTTTTGAACTGAAACATTCCGTACATGTGCCCGTCCTTCACCACCGGGGTGCTCCAGTGGTTTGCCAACTCTTTGTCCCCCGGCACTCGGTAAATTTCGGTCGCGGTAAAAGCGTTGCCCTGCTTTGCGATTTTAACCGCGCCCGCGCCGACGCCGTATCCCGCGGAGCAATAAACGATATCGCCCGCGACAACCGGCGAGGCCGCCGTTGAAATCTTGTAAGGAAAATTGTACCGCCACAGTTGCTTGCCTGTCTTCGGTTCGACCGCCAGCAGCCCGGATTGGAGGAAGAAGATGATCTGTCCCTGCCCGAGGATGTTCGCGGCCACCGGGGTCGCGTGGGTCATCATTTCATCGAATGCCTTCCAGACAGGTTTTCCAGTCATCGGATTGATTGCGAGGATCGACTGCCCGGGACCGCCGCCTGCAACGTAAAGAAGGCCTCCCGCAAACAGCGGTGAAGCGGCATTCTGCCACTGAATATTCCTGGCCGCGTGATTGGCAATGAGATCGTTGGACCAAACGGGCTTCCCTGTCACCGCGTCGAAAGCGCTTAGAACAAGCTGCGCGCTCAAGGACACCACCATTTTCCCGACAATCACCGGGGTCGAACGAGGGCCGTCTCCCCCCTTGTTGTCCGGGGTCCCTGCATTGCCTCCATCGTGCCCGTAGTTGGCAGGCCGAAACGCCTGTGTCCACAGCACCTTCCCTGTCGCCGCATCGCGCGCCACCAACGCCTCCTGCATCGCGCCGTCCACATCCTTGAGCTCGTGTGTGAACGCGCGCCCCTCAGCGATCGTGAACGAGCTGAACCCTCCAGTACTCGCCTGTTTCCAGACTTCCTTCAGCCCGGCTGGCTTCCACGCAACCGGGTCGGGCGAAATCCCCGAACCGTTTCCACGATACTGCGTCCAATCCGCCGCATTCGCAGCAAGGGGAGCGACAAGAGAGATTGAGAAACACAGGAGTTTGGTTGTGGCTTTCATAGAACGAATGGAGTTGGAGTGTTGAAGGTTATTGATCGGAAAATGCTGCGTGAGGAATTGGTTGATCCGCTGGATGCGCCGCCATGCCTTGCGCCCGAGGGCAGACTCCAAGGAAACTGCGGATATTTAGTGCGAGACCCACTTTAAATCATCAAATCGGATGGGCGTTCCCGAGAAAGGACTGGCCCAGACGGCGGCGCGGCCAGCGGAAATTTCGGTAGGCACCTCAAAACGAACCATCGGCTCTGCGGGCGCCTGAGCCCCCTGCGCCCATGCCCGGCCCTCAACAATCCAGCCAGACGACTTCCCTTTCACCACCGAAAGCTTTAACACCACCCACTCTCCGCTCGTCCAAGCGAATGGCACCCCAACCAGAGGCTCGTCCCCCTTATAAATTTCAAGCTGCCCCTTGCCCGGGCTCACCATGAGCCGGTAACCACCCGCCCCGCGCAAACTCAAGCCGAATGTCGGATACTTGCGCCCAGTCTTGGTTCCGAAAAACTTCCCCTCCAAAGAACCCGGCTCAGCACTGGACGGACCGAATAGTGCGCCGAAAGTGTCGAGCGGCGTGCCGGGCAACTCCAGCCAGTGCGCGCCGTTTTCAACCACCACCGCGAAATCTCCAGCCAAAGGCAGAAACTCCTTTGAAACAGGCCCTGCGGACGATGCCTCGAAGTTTTGCTCGAACAAAACGGTGTCAGCGGCAACGCAACTCGTCACGCTCACCGCAAGGGCGGTAGCGATCAATGCACAAAAGCGTGTCAGTTTTTTCATGTCGTTAAATTCACAGATCCCCAGCATTAAAATTCCGCACGATCGCGACGATCGCGCCCCATCATTCAACCCGCAACCTCCGTGGCTAAACATTCCGCCAAGCCGCGACTGCGTGTCTGCCTAGCGGAGGTGAAGCCGGATGTCGGAAGAGAAACCTTAACGCGGCTAAGTGGGACGAATTGCATGCGGAACGGGGGTGGGTACCTTTTAAATCTTTGAATCACCGCTTTCTTGGAAGTCCAAATGCGGGCGCCGTGAAAATATTTCGAGCAAAAGCAGCCGGGCGCCGATTGCCCGGCCCGACCCAGGGCATATTCGGGGATATTGAACTTGTAACAAAAAGCATCCGTTCTACCCTTTACGCGGTCAGAACCCCACCCGGATCAGATGCCCCCCACCTCCTTCTCTTCAGCAATCCGCGAGCGAGTGGCGCAGTCGGTGGTCGGCCAGGACGTGGTCGTGGAAAGGATGCTTATCGCCCTACTCACCGGCGGCCACCTTCTCCTGATGGGGGTTCCCGGGCTGGCCAAAACGCTGCTGGTCAACTCGCTCTCCAGCTCCATCCATCTCCAGTTCAGCCGCGTACAATTCACGATCGACATGCTCCCCTCAGACATCCTGGGGTCGGAGGTACTGGACCAGACTTCCGGCAAATTCGTGACCCACAAGGGCCCCGTGTTCACCAACCTGCTCCTGGCGGACGAAATCAACCGAGCCGCCCCCAAAGTCCAAAGCGCCCTGCTCGAGGCCATGCAGGAACGGCGGGTAACCATCGGCAACTCGACGCACGCGCTACCGACGCCCTTCCTCGTCATCGCGACGCAAAACCCGGTTGAGCAGGCGGGCACTTTCGAACTACCCGAAGCCCAACTCGACCGCTTCATGCTCTGCCACCGGCTCGGCTACCCAAAGGCGGAGCAGGAAGAAGAGATTATCCGCAGGCAACTCTCGATGGGCATTCGCCGCACAAAGACCGGCGCAGTTCCAAAGTCAGCTTTCGATCAAATCTCAGGCGACGCCGTTTGCACCGCCAGCGATCTTGTGAACGCGATGGAGTCCGTGCAGCGCGTCCATGTGAGCGAGGTTTTTGTCAAACACTGCGTGAACCTGATCGGCCTATCACGCGAGCATCCCGCAGTTGAACTGGGATGTTCACCGCGCGCCTCGCTTGCATTGGTTCAGGCAGCGAGGGCCAGAGCGTTTCTGCATCAAAGAGAATACGTCACCCCGGATGACCTCCTTTCACTCGCCGAAGACGTGATCCTTCACCGCATGCGTCTTCGCTACGAGGCGACAGCCTCCGGACAAACACCTTACTCGGTGCTGCAGGATCTTTTGAAAACGCTTGTTTGAAAAACACGCCGCGACTGCCGCACTCGCTTATGTCAAAAGCCAGCTTCCAAATTCGTGACGAACCACTCGATGCGAAACAGTTTGAGCTGAGCGTACGAAAGCTTGCAGACATGCTGGCCTACGGGCAGCAAACCTCTGCGTTCCTCGGATCGGGACTCGAATTTGCTCAATCGCGCCCATACCAGACAGGCGATGCGGTGAAGTCCATCGACTGGCGGGTCACAGGCAAAACCGGCCGCGTGCATGTGAAGGAATACGAAGCTCCACGCCGGATGCCGGTGTACCTGCTGATCGACACCTCGGCCTCGATGGTGCTGAGCTCTATGCGAGCCAACAGCAAATACCAGATCGCGCTCCAAATCGCGGGAGCCCTTGCGCTGGCCAGCCTGAACCAAAGCAATCCGGTCGGGCTTCTCGCGGTCGGCTCAAGGCAACTTCACGCACCGGCGGACAACTCCAAGCAGTCCGTTCTCGGCTGGATCAATCAGCTGCGCTCCGTGTCCTTTGGCGAGTCCACCTGCGTTGGCACAAAACTGCGCGCGCTTGGCGCTCAACTGAAGCAAACCTCGCTGCTGATCCTTCTGAGTGATCTTCATGACCCGCTGGCCGCCGCCAGCCTGCGCACACTCGCGCAGCAACACGATTGCGCTGTGATACACATTCAAGACCCGGCTGAAACGCATATTCCGCGCCTGGGCATCTTCAGAGCCCGCGAAGCTGAGACCGGCGTTTCCTTCACCGCAACAAGGCATTTTAAGCGCACCCCCTCTTCAGACCCAGCCGACTTGGCGGCCGCTGACATCTCCTATCTCCGCATTTTAGTGGGAGCTGAATTTGTCGCGCCCCTGCGCCATTTTCTATCTCACAGACTCGGCCGCCGCAACGCAGCATGAAAAGGCCGGCACACCTCTCAACCAGCAACCACGCGCCCGATATCAACTCGAAGCGGCGCAGTAAATGGTGGATGTGGGTGGGTGCTGTTTTGTCCCTCATGTTGGCGCTTGCCGATGCACCTGCAAAAGGTGCATCCAGCCGAGAACGCGAAGTGAGTGTGGGCATCGAGGGCAACGTGGAACGGATTTTAAACGAACCGGATTACACGCCGCTGCCTGTTAACGAAAACGCATCGATCATTCTTCGGGTGCACTCCGTGCAGCAAACGCCCGAGGGCCAGTACAAATACAACTTCGCCTACCTCGGGCTGCAGAGCGGCGTGTTTAACCTCGCGGATTATCTTCAAGACGCAGATGGCAAGCGCGTCAGGGACAGATTGCCCGCGATGTCTGTCACGGTTCGAGCGCTCCTGCCGGAGGATGCTCCCACCACC
The DNA here is from genome assembly GCA_945906945.1 of Akkermansia muciniphila. Lineage (GTDB taxonomy): Bacteria > Verrucomicrobiota > Verrucomicrobiia > Chthoniobacterales > Chthoniobacteraceae > Chth-196. The sequence continues at coordinate 7,919 of CAMDSZ010000038.1, read as the reverse complement.
CTGCCCGACATGCCAACCGCTTTGCCTCCGCGTCGCATTCCTTATCGCCCCACGGTGGCTGCATTACTCGTCGCATGGCTGGGGTGCGGCGCGGCTCTTTTCTACAAGCCGCGCCCGAAACCAATAGCGCCTCCCCCTCCACCGCCACCCCCAACAAGCCTCGGGGCGATCCTGGAACCACTCGCACTCAAAGCAGCGCGGAAAACAATCACGACAGAGGAAAAAATCCTACTCGAGCAGACGATCATTGGGTTTTGGAGCGAAAAGCTCGAGATTTCAGAGCTCGATGCGCAAGAGCAGCGGGAGGCAATTTTGGAGGACGAAGAAGGCGGCGCACTCCTGCGCTCCGTTGAGCGTTGGCTTTACCAACCTTATTCCCACATCCTCACTTCAGAAGTCTCAAAGGCACTAGCACCGTACTTTGACATCCCCGCACCGATCGAGACTACAGACGGCGACAAGGACAATGAAAAGGAGTCACACTTCGAGTATGAAGATGATGACCGTGGTGAAGGCCACGAAGCCGACGCGCTACAAGACACCGAGGATGAATCGCAGCGCGTTGACCACACCAAAAAAAGACGAGCGACCGGAACCGATAACGAAAATCCCGTACAGAAAAGTCCCAAACCAAAAGGGCCGGCACGCACCAAAAAGCAGGTATGAGCTTCCACCGTCCTCTCCTGTTGTTTCTGCTCGCGCTCCCTGTTTTTTGGATTGCAACTCTTTGGTCACGGGCAGGAGTTCCACTGCTGATGCCCTTCGACTACACGCGGGGCGGACGCGGAGAGTGGCTGCGCAGACTCACGTCGGCTTTCGAGTGTCTGCCCGCTGTCTTACTCGCCTGCGCCATTATTATTCTGGCCGGGCCCAGACGGCCTGCGCCTCCTAAAGACCAACGAATTCTCAACAACATCATCCTGCTGGTTGATGTCTCAATGTCGATGGAAACCCAGATCGCAGGCGGCAAGACCCGCTTTGAAACTGCGATGGAAGCAGCGCGCGCCTTTTGCTCGCGCAGAGAAGGCGACGCATTCGGCCTGTCCATCTTCGGAATGGATTTCCTCCACTGGTTCCCGCCGACCAAGGACCTAAGCGCCCTCAAGAATGCGCTCCAATTCATCCAGCCCAAACAACTCCCCCGCTCGTTTGCAGGCACCTTTATCGTAAACGCGCTCAGAAACTGCGTCCCAAGGATGAACGCAACAAAGGAGGGCGACCGCGCCATTATTCTGCTCACCGACGGCGAGAGCGCGGACTTCGACGGAAACGCCGAGCGTGAAGTCGCAGAAGAGCTATTGGGATCGAGGATACGTTTATTTTCGATCATCATCGGAACCGATCCGGAGGACGGCATTTATTCTTTGACTGCGAGAACCGGGGGAAAGGTGTATCGCGCCGATGACCCAGCCACTCTGCGTGAAGTATTCACTGAAATTGATTCGCTCCAAAAAGCGCGCTTCAAGCAAATCACGCATGACTGGGTCGATTGGTACGAGCCTGTGTGCCTCGCGGGACTGGCTTCGATCGCTGCGATTGGGTTGAACCTTTTCGGGCTGCGCTTCACCCCATGGTAGACTTCGGTTCAACAACAATCATCACTTGCTGCGCCGTGCTCGGCGGAGCGCTCACTGCTTTTGCGGAGACACTCCACGCAAAACGAGTGCGCCTGAGTGCCCCTCTAGCGTTCGGCCCGAGTTTCCACCCCGCAAACTGGACGCAGGCACTGCCCGCGCTTAGAGCCATACTGATTGCAGGTGCCATCTGGGGACTAATGACGCTCATTTCCCTCGATGGCTCTCGAGCGCAGTCTAAAGCCGGAGGGGAGCGTCACCTTTTCGTACTCCTGGACGTTTCGCCCAGCATGCTCATTGAGGACGCCGGACCCGAGCGCAACCAGAGGCGCGCGCTGCGCGCCGCAGAGGTACTCGAGTCGGTCTTGAACCGCGCACCCGGCAATCACCTGAAAATATCGCTCTCGGCTTTTTACACCACCCAGAAGCCACTCATCCAAGAGAGCATCGACCGAAATTTGATCCTCTACATGGCAAAGGATCTTCCGCTGCACATCGCATTCAAAGCGGGCAAAACCAATCTGCTTGAGGCTCTCAACAAAACCGCTGCCCAATGCTCCAAACTCAAGCGCGGCAGCACCACGCTACTGGTGATCTCGGACGGCGACACCGTTTCCGACACCGGTCTCGAAGCGCTGCCTCCTTCGATTGATCGTGTTCTCATCGCTGGAATCGGCGACACTGCAAAAGGACAGTTCATTGATTCACACCTCTCGCGACAAGACACTGCATCGCTTGCGCAGCTCGCCCGACGCCTTCGTGGCCAGTTCCACGACGCCAACACGCGGCACATTGCGTCCGAATCGTTGACTTCCCTGCTTTCCCCCGCCTCTTCAAAAGGAATCGTTAGCATAGACGCAAAAACCACCTCGATCGCGGTAATCGCCCTTGCCGCGGCGCTTCAGGCTTTGATCCCATTTTTGCTTCAGCACGCCGGGGCTCCGACGCATCCAGCCCGGGCAATCTCTCATTCAAAACCATCCACAATCCAATGAAACGAACCCTGCGTATTGTCTGGCTCATATTCGCGTTTGTGCTGCTTGGGTTTCACTTGCTTCAAGGTCGAAAAATCGATGCTTATGAGACGGCGAATTCCATTCGTGAGCTCGGCGCCAAGGCGGAGAGCGCCGGCAAATATAATCTGGCGCTCCGGAAGTTCACCGAGGCCATCAAGGTCGCTGAGGATGCGGACCGTTCACTCCAAGTGCGACTGCAACTGGACGCCGCCCGCGTTGGGATTCAGACCGGCGAATCTCTAGGGATCGCGGAGACGCTGGATGCGCTTATTGAGAGCGAGCAAGCGACCCAGCTCCCAAAAACGCTGCTGCGCGAAACCCGCTCGCTCGCAGCTTCCGCCCATTACTACGCAGCCTACGCGTTGCGGCTCGAGAATGCTCCCCGGGATATGTGGCTCGACGAAATAGAGCGCTCCAGGCAACACCTGCGCACCCTCGCGGAAAATGCAGCAAACCGATCGAATCACGAGGAGGCGGACACCTATGGCCAGGCACTTGAATCCGCCATCCGTCTGGAAAGAGCAGGCGTCTACGAACTCAACTCAAAACAAATCCCAATGCCCTGTGAGAACGCGCGCAAAAAAGGCATCTTCAAGAAAAAGTGTGAGCAGTGTGACAAAAAAAACGGCAAGCGATCGGAAGACGAAAAAGAAGAGAAGCCAGGCAACTCGATGAAACGCTTTGATCCCGGCCAAGGATCCTGACCCACCTCTCCCAAGCCCCTCTTTCCTAACCGATGACCCGTCCACTCAGAGTCTGGCTGCTAGCAGTGTTGCTATTGGCTGCAAATGCAGAGAGTCCCTCCGTCGCACAGCAGACGGACCAGACTCCTGCGGCTGCCTCTTCACTTCCCGCAACTCCCGCGCAAGCCAAACCAGCGATCAATCAGAAGCCTGCAGTCGAGCTCATCCGTCCCATTGACTTTCACGCCGTCACGCTCTCGCTCCAAACTGCACTTGAGCAAACCAAGACAGAAACCGGCACAGCGCAGCTCGCAGCCAACGTGGTGGCAGCCACTTTATCGGGAGAGTGGAAACAGCTGCAGTCACTCTTACGTGCCCAGGATGATCCGGCCGCAGCGGATGCAATCTACCTGCTTCTGCTCGAAAAACTGGCAGGCACCACCCAGCGCATTGCAGCGGTTTCGCCACCACAGGAAGCCCGCTACAACAAGCTCACGGAGCGCCCGGACAAGCAGCGCAAACACATGCTTGTTGCAGCCGATTACATCGGACTGCTCGAGGCGGCCCCTGGTAGAATTCAGGAATCGCACATGGCGCATCTCAAGACGATTGCATCGGCGATCGGCTCCGAACTGGTTCCCGCACTTTCCAAGCGACTGAGCGCAGGAGTCCCTGGTCTCGGAGGGGTCTCCGAGCCGTCCGCGCGCGCCCATGCCGCAGCACTTCTGCTTTCACTGGGCGCGCTTTCCGATGCCGCCCGATTTTTGCCGCTCGAAAAACATCCGGACAGCCCTGAAGTGACCGTACAAGAGTTGCAGACGCTCACTGCGTACTATACCCGCAAGGCGACGGAGGAGAAAAGCGAGGAGCCTATTCTGCGCGCCGCGCTGACATGCACCGCCCTTGCGAAACGCACCCCCCCGTCCGACGCAGTCGCGCTGGAGTCGCTCTGCTCCAGTCTTCTGATCTTTCTAGCGGAGCTTGACGCCCTCAAAGCGGTGGAGTTTCTACGCGCGGAAATTCTGCCGCGCCGAGAAATCACACACGCCGCCCTTCAGAGCATCACAAAGGGAAGTGCCAAAAGCCTTGCTTCAACCGACGAAAAAACTCGGCGGGCCACCCTTGAACTACATCAGCGCTTGATGGAGGCGCTGGGCTCTCTTCCTGCGGACCAAATCGCATCCACCTCGCGTGTGCTCGCGCTCCATTGGCTCGACGAAGCAGAAACCACCATCCGCTACACCCCTGAACAGAAGCGGTCCGACGACGCGCGAGAAACCATTGGACGAATCTATTCGTTCGAACCGCAGCAGCAGACTTTTCTGGCATTCCAACGCGATGAGCTTCGAAAATCCTCACCTCCAGAAACTTTTCTTGAGAAACTCCCGGCTGAAATCGCGCAACGCGCAAGGTTTGCCAGAATGCGCCTGAAGCTCGCAGACCCTGCTCCCGGAGAAACTCTCGACGAACTCAGACGCTACATTGCCCGATACGAATGCGATGCACCGGATCTATGCCGCCAATTTCTTCTCGGATGGGCAGCCCAGCGCTCCACTCCGAAAGAAGATCCCGAGGTTGAAAGAATGCGCAGCCGCGGTTTTTTCATTCCAAACACGTCAAGGGGCCTCCCCCAGACCCGGGCCCGACAGGAAATCGCGCTCCGCGAATTCTCGGACTTAATCCGCGACCTCGAATCCATCTCGCGAACTCCCCTCAAGGCTGACGCAAAGGCGACTGCTTTTATTATGGTCCACAGCGAGTCCGAGGTTTTCAAAATGGAGGACATCCAATCGGTCTTCGGCCCTGTGGAGACCATCCCATTTGAGTGCATCGCCCCAATCGTCCAAACGATGCGCGAGCGTCTTGCTGCGGACTGGAGCGATCCCGGGATACAACAGAAGGCGGGAACCAACCGGACGGAGAGTGAAATCAAACAGGAAGTGGCCCGCGGCTACACGGTAGCTTCTGAACTGCTCCGCCGAAACCAAACCACCCAGGCCGGAGGATGGAGGGCCCGCTTGCAGCAGGCAGTTATGCTGTTCGACTCCGCCGAGTTTCATTTCAAACACCAGGGCGCCCTTTCCGACTACGTAGAAGAACGCAGACAGGCGCTTGATGCGCTAAGCCAGTCGGCATCTGCGTACGAGAAGGAAGTCACTCATTTACGCCCCTCTGAATGGTCGCTGGACTCGTATCTCGCGTGGACCTCTGCAATGCTTGGTGCCACCGACCCAGCGCGCCTTAAATGGAAGGAGCACCGGCCTGATCCCGCGTTTTCGCAAATCCACGATGCCCTCCGACGCCTTCCGCCAAATGTTCGCGACAGGCATCTAAGCGACTTTGCGACGCTTTGCCGAAACGTCGCTGACAAAGTCCCTGCGCAAATGCGTCACAAATTTTTGGATGCAGCGGTGCAGGTGATTGGCTCCGATGTCAAAGAATTACTGCCGTGCGTCGAGTTGCTCAAACATTACTCGTCCATGACGGCCGAAGCGCGACTCCGTCTGAAGGTTGACGGTGCCACCCGTGTTTCTCAGGGCCAGCCGTTCGGAGTTGAGTTGTACGTGGATCACACCGAGAAGCTCGGTCGCGAGTCCGGCGGATTTGGAAAATATCTAAGGAACCCCGCGGCGCTCAATCAAAGCAACCCATATGCGATGTACGGGTTAAAGCAGCCAAAGCAGATCAATTACCGTGATGAGTTTCAGAAAAACATCACGCGTGCCCTGCAGGATTCGTTCACGATTCAGAGCACCACTTTCCATGACCCAAACGTCGCTCCTCTGCCGGGACGCGAGGCCGGATGGCAATCGACTCCCCTCGCCTACCTCGTGCTTAAAACAAAAGATATCTCGGTGGACCGAATTCCATCGATCCAGCTCGACCTCGAGTTTGCGGAAGGCAAATCACAAGTTGTGCTGCCGGTGGTTTCACAAGTGGAACCTTTGTCAACACAACCAGCGCATTTGGAACGCCGCCCAGTGCGTTCACTTCGTCTGCTGCTGACGCTGGATCAGCGCGAGTCAGAGCAGGGCAAACTGTCCCTCGATATCAACGCAAAGGGCGAGGGTTTAATCCCTGAACTCGCTTCCATCTTCGAATCGGTGGAGCTTGCCGGTTTTGATCTTACGATTGCTGACCAACCAACCTCGGTAACCGAATTCAAGACCGTCGACGGGGCACTTGTCGCGGCAAGCGAACGGAACTGGCAGCTCATTTTCCGACGCAAAACGGACTTTTACGCCGACGCGCACTTCCGGTTTCCGCTCAAGCAGACGGACCTCCCGGCAGATGTCGAATACAAGCGGTTTGCAGATGCAGACTTGATCTCCATTTCGCAGGAAGATGCCACGGCAGGCTTTTTGTTTTCACGATCCAAAGACCAAGCCACTTGGTGGACCTTTCTGAGCATTGTTGGGTTGATTGGGGCTGCGGTGGGCCGCCAATGGTTGCGAACATTGCGCAACCGGCACAAAACTCCTGCGGCCACAGGCAGAGAACTGCCACAAGTCATCACTCCATTCACGGCGTTATCATTCCTGCGGAGAGCCCTGGAAGCGGAGACTGCGAGGACTGAGCAGGACAAGATTGAGGGGCTGATCCGCACAATTGAAGAGCGCTGCTTCAGTGCGCACCCGAATCCGCCGGGGAGCGACGAGCTGCGATCCATGCTGCTTTTACTCACCGCGGGTCTCTCCAACTCCAAAACAAACACCGGCGACTCCCCGCACCTTGGGAAATCGGAGCTGAATCACTAGAAATAAACCTCCGGGACACGTTCATCGCACTGCACCGCAGCGGACCGGCCTGTGGCTGGTCCAGGTTGAAGCGGGCAGCAAAAGCTACTAGACTCCGAACATGGCACCTAAGTTACCTCCCCAAGATTTCTCCGAGGCTGGAAGGACAGCGGTAATTAAGGGTGTCCTCCACGGTTTGATGCGAGGCAGCCTTGTTGGCGGGCAGCGCCTCACCGAGTTGGGGGCTGCGCAGATGTTCAACGTAAGCCGCACACCAGTGCGCGAGGCTTTGCTGGAGCTTTCCATGATGGGAATCCTACTCCTACGCCGCAACTGCGGGGCTCTGCTGCTTCCATTCGGGCCGCAGCAAATTGAAGATCTATATTCAGTGCGCGCACTTCTTGAGGTTGAGGCGACGCGTTTGGCGGCGACCCGCATTCCTACGGAGACGGTAGAGCGGCTACACGCTGACTTCACTTTGCTGATGCATCAAAGTCGCTACGACGACTCATGGAGCAAGGACCGCGAACTGCACTCCACTATTGCACTAGCCTCAGGCAATCTACGTCTCGCCGACGAGATCAGCAGGTACAGCTCGATCGTGCAGGTTATTCGCGAAGCCGTCGGATCGGACTCGCACGCACTCCAAGGCATCTCAATTTCGGAGCACCTCAGGATTCTCGACCACCTCAGGAACAGGGACGCCAAGGCTGCGGCCGCATCCATGAGAGATCACCTTACTCAAGCCCGCGAATCCGCCTGCAAAGCGCTGCTGAAGATGCGCACCCACATGGAGGCACCCAACAAAGGCTCGCGCCCGCTCAGGTTGCTAAAAAACCCGGGAAATGCAGCGAATCGTTGATCCTCTCCGATGCACACGACGGACTCACCGCACCCACCGCACCCACC
>CAMDSZ010000037.1 GCA_945906945.1 Akkermansia muciniphila | reverse complement strand
CTATAGCCTGCCCCGGTCGCCTGCAGGATGCAAGGTCCCACGATGCCGCTTGTCCCGAGCATTCCGACTTCCGGTGCGAAAAGATGCATCGAGCCGCCACGTCCCCTCGAGCATCCGGTCTCTTTTCCGTACAACTCAGCGATCAATTCGCGCGGTGGAAGACCCTTGGCAAGCGCGTGCCCGTGTCCGCGATGCGTACTAAAGATCGCGTCTTCTTTTCGAAGATGGGCGCACACGCCCGTTGCGATTGCCTCTTGTCCGACATACGTGTGGCACGCACCGGGAATCAGCCCGCGCTGATGCGATTTTGCCAGCCGCTCCTCCACCACGCGGATGACCTGCATCGTGCGGTAAAGTTGAAGCCTTGTAGCTTTGGTATCATTGGCACTCATAAAGATTTTGGTTTCAGACGCAGCAAACTGACGATGCAGCCTCCGACGATGAAGCAAGTAGCGAGGAACAGAAGGCAGCCGGTTTCGCCGTAGCCATGGGCGCGCAACCAGCCTGTGGCGTGGTTCCCGAGATAACCCGCCATGTTCGCTCCCATGTTGATGAGTCCCGTTGCCGCCGCAGCGGCTGAGGACGTCAGCGTGAGCGAGGGCAGCGTCCAGAACGGCGAGATCCAAAAGAACGCTCCAAAAGCCGTCAGGCAGAGCCAGATCATCTGCGTGCCAAAGCTCTGTCCGGGCAGCACGCTGCAAGCCAGAAACACACCGGTCGCAATCATGCCGCCAACGGCGTGCCATTTACGGTCTCCGGTCCGGTCTGCGCTCTGCCCGGAAACCAGCACGCTCACGATGCCGCACGCATAGAAGATGCCGCTGTAGAGCAAAGTCATTTGATCCGATCCGCCCGAAAGATTCTTCACAGTTGTCGGCAGCCAAAAACTCAGTGCGTAGCCCCCGCTGTTGCAGACCATGACGCCGATGACCAGCAGCCAGACCGCAGGTAACCCAAGCGCAGCCCGAACAGATACTTTGCCGGCAACTTCCTTCGCCGCTGCCTCCGCCGCGAGCTCTGCGTCAAGGTGTTCCCTTTCGGCCTTCGTAAGCCACTGCGCGTCGCGAGGGCGATCTGTGAGACATCGCAGCACCACAAACCCCAACACGACGGCAGGCAGACCTTCAACAATGAAAAGCCACTGCCAACCCTGCATCCCAAGCCAGTTTACATCGAGTAAAAGCGATGAAACCGGAGCTCCTAGAGCAAGACTGAACGGCACCGCAACAAGCAAACCAGACAGCGCTCTAGAGCGGTCGCTCTGCACAAACCAGTGCGTGAAGTACACGATAATACCCGGAAAAAAACCTGCCTCGGCCACACCGAGAAAAAAGCGCGCCCAGTAAAACTGCGAGGGCGTTTTTACAAACGCCATCGCTGCGGAGATAAAACCCCACGTCACCAGAATGCGCGCAAACCACTTGCGCGCACTCCAGCGCTCCACCAAAAGCGCGCCGGGAATTTCAAGGAACAAGTACCCGATGAAAAACACCCCAATCCCGAACCCAAACACCTCCTCCGAAAATCCAAGCGCCTTGCCCATTCGCAGCTTCGCAAACGCCACGTTCGCCCTGTCCAAATACGAGATGATGTAGAGCAAGATGACGAGCGGCAGAATGCGCAGCGCCACCTTGCGTCGCAAGGCGGGGACATTCACAGGGGTGGATTCGGATGCAGTCACGGGGCTGTATTTTTCAATCAAGCTTCCGCCACCACGGGGTTTGTAAGGGCACCGATCTTTTCAATCTCGATGATCACCTTGTCCCCGGGCTGCAAGAACACAGGCGGTTTCATCGCTGCGCCCACACCCTGCGGGGTGCCAGTGAGAATCACGGTCCCGGGCAGCAGCGTGGTGCTGCCGCTCAGGAACTCGATGAGCGTTGGAATATCGAAAATCATATCGGACGTGTTGGAGTCCTGCATGGTTTTGCCGTTGAGAACGGTCTGGATGCGCAGCGTGTTGGGATCGGGGATTTCGTCCTTGAGCACGAGGCACGGACCGAGCGGTGCAAACGTGTCGAACGTCTTCCCTCGGCACCACTGGCTGCCGCCGCGCTTGATCTGCCAGTCGCGCGCGCTCACGTCGTTTGCGCAGGTGTAGCCGAGCACATAGTCCAGCGCATTCGCCTTCGAAACATTTTTGCATCGCTTTCCGATTACGACGGCAAGCTCGCATTCGTAGTCCACCTCGTCACTTTTCAAGTGCTGCGGGAGCTCGATGTTGTCACCAGGATTCTGCACTGCACCCGGTGACTTCATGAAAAGCACGGGCTGCTGCGGGATCGGTGCGTTGCTTTCCTCCGCATGTTTGCGGTAGTTCAAGCCTATGCAAAAGATCGCAGTTGGCTGGATCGGAGCGAGCAGTTTGCCAAGCTTGACCGCTTCCCCCGTGACGCTGTAGTTGCCGAACAAATCGCCGTCGATGCGGAGTGCCGTGCCGTCAGCTTGGAGTGCCGCGTGTTGGATGAGGCCGTTGGATGTTTGGTGGCGGATGATTTTCATACTTAAAGATGCTGTTGTCTGATGGTGCTTTTTTCGTGGCTTTGTTTCGTGGCTTTGTTTCGGTGGCGTTAACGTGCGGTTTTAACCGTGTTACCAAGGTCCCGCAGGAGTGCGGCGAGCGTGTCACGAAATTCTTCTGGCAAAGGCAGCACCGGAGGCGCGGGATCGCCGACTTCGGGTCCGATCATGTTGAGTCCAGCCTTCATCACACTGAACCAGTGGGCGCCATCACCACCGCTGTGATACGCGCTGAACTGCAGCCGCATTAACGGCGACAGCTTCGCCCAAACCTGCCGCGCCGCCGCGAGGTCGGCGCGGACGGAGATCGCCTCATAAAGCCTCACCGCCGCCGCAGGCACCATGCTTGGAATGCCCGAGATCCAGCCGTGCGCGCCATGGCAGAGCCCCTCAAAAGCAACCGAGTCAATCCCCGCATAAACCGAAAGCTCGCCGCCGGTTTCCTGCAGGAGTGAGCAGATGCGATCGGGCTCGGCATTGGACATTTTCACACCCTTGATGGCGCCTTCGCGGAAAAGCTGTGCAAGGTGCGAGGTACGGAGATTAATGCCGGTCAACGGAATGCTGTGATAGAGCACGACCGGGATGGAAACCGCCTCCGCGATGCGCCGGTAATGGTCCATGGTCTGCGCTGGCGTCGGCGCCATGTAGTACGGGGGTACGATGAGCAGAGCGTCCGCGCCGGCACGCTCCGCATGCTTGGATAATTCAACGGTCAACTTGGTTGAAACGTGGTGCGAGCCCGCGACAATCGGGACCCTCCCCGCGCACGCTTCAATCGTCGCCTCAAGCACGCGCTTGCGATCATCCGTCTCCATGCCTGCGAATTCACCCGAGCTTCCCAGCGGCGAAATCGCTGCCACGCCTTCAGCGATGAGCCAGTCGATATGCGGCTTGAGCCGCCCGAAGGCGAACGTGCCATCCGGTTGAAATGGCGTGATGGACGAGGCGCACACGCCACGAAAAAGCGGCTTGGGTTGGCGGGATGTTTCGGTGTCAGTCTTACTCATGTTGATGGTGGTTGGTATTTGGATGGGGTGATCAATGGTTCAAGTGCAGCCTCTCCTCGGCTTCACGACTGGTTTTCTCAAACAATGCTGCGTTGGCTGATTGCTTGAGATCATGGTCAAAGGTCGGGATCATCCGCCGCATCCGCTCCAGACACTCGGCGTCTGCAAGCAGGTGCGGAAGGCAGGTCTGAATGGTTTCAAGCGCGACATTCACTGATACCGATGCACCCGGTGACGCGCCCAGCAGCGCTGCAATGGAGCGGTCCGCCGACGCAAACACCTCGGTGCCGAAATACAAAGCGCCACGATCAGCTTTCTTGATCGCCTGCACGCGGATTCCTGCTTCCACAAGCCGCCAGTGCTCGGATCGGGCGTTGGGATAAAACGCTCGGACAGCGCGAAGTCGATCCTCTATGCTTTGGAATCCCTCGGCCACTAGGTAACGGACCAGCGACTGGTTGCGAGCGGCGGTCCGCAGCAGCGCGCTTAGGTTTCCAGCGCGGACCGAGAGCGGCAGATCGCTCAAGCGCCCGGTATGCTTTAGAAACCGCGTGGTCCATGAAGCGAACGGGCCAAAAAAAAGCTGCCTCCTCCCGTTGAGCCTGCGCACATCGAAATGTCCGGCGCCAAGACTCGGCGAAGAAGGAGGTGGTGCGCCATAAACCTTCGCATCATGACGCGCACAGATGGAGGGTTCGTCGCATACGAGCCACTCGCCGCCGATGGGAAACCCTGCGAGACCCGCGATCTCCGCGAGGCCCGTGGACTGCAAAATCTGCAAACTGCCTCCTCCTGCGCCGACAAATACAAACCGGGTCTCCAGCTTGCGCTTCTCGCCGGTCGTTTGGCATTGCACTTTTACGCTCCACCTTTCCAAAACGCGCTCAAGGCCGGTGACCTTCCATCCCGCAGCGATTCCGCACCCCTCCTGACCAGCGAGCCATTCGCAAAGTCGACGGGCCAGCAGACCGTAGTCCACCTCCGTGCCAGCGCCCACCGTCGCGGCCACAGGACCCGCTGCGCGGCCTTCCATCACCAGCGGCGCCCACTTGTGCATCACGGCCGGATCACACGTCAGTTCCATGCCGCCAAAGAAGTGATGCGCCGCCATCGCTGCGTGGCGGGCTTGCAGGAATTCCACATTCTCCTCTCCTTGCGCGAAGCAAATGTGCGGCACCGCATGAATAAAATCTTCCGGCGCTCCGACAACTCCACCCGCTGCGGCCGAACCCCAAAACTGCTTTGAATGCTCGAACTGTTCGAAGATTTTAAGCGCCCTGCCGATCGGCACACCGCCGTGTTGATCGCGTTCAGGAGTGTAGCTGATCTCGCAAATTCCCGCGTGTCCCGTGCCGGCATTGTTCCAGCCATCGGAAGCCTCACGCGCAAGCTCTGGGGTGACCTCAAACATCTGGATCCGCAACCGCGGATCCAACTGCTTCAACATCACACCCAGCGTCGCGGACATGATTCCGCTACCGACGAGCACAATGTCGGGTGCCTCAATCATGCGAGCAGCGCCGCCGTCGCCCACATTCATATCCAGGACCTCCGCATGCGTGTTGGCTTCCGTTGCTAACACCAGTGCGCTCCCTGCGCTTCGACGTACACGGAGTAAAGACTGCGGCTTGCGGTCATGAACAACCGGTTCCGGCGCGGTCCCCCGAAACACACGTTGCTGCACACTTCCGGCAGGACAATCTGGCCGATGCGCTTGCCTTCCGGCGAAAAGATTTGCACCCCGTCGTAGCCTTCACCCACCCATCCGGCGCTCGCCCAGATGTTGCCGTCCTTGTCACAGCGGATGCCGTCCGCAAGGCCTGCGACCGCCTTCCCATTGAGCGTCATTTTCATGGAGGCGTACTCGCGGCCGTTTTTGGCCTTCGCCCCGTCAATGTCCCAAACCTTGATATTCTTCGGCGCATCCGGGTAGTGCGAAGAACCGGTGTCGGCCACGTAAACCTTCTTGTAATCCGGCGAAAAACAAAGGCCGTTGGGCTTGAAGATTTCGTCCGTCATCTTCTCCACCTTGCCGCTCGGGTCGATGCGATACACGGCTTCCTTGAGCATCAGATCACCCTTGTTGCCCTCGTAATTTCCGAGGCTGCCGTAGCCGGGATCCGTGAACCAAACGCTGCCGTCGGGATGCACCGCGCCGTCGTTGGGCGCGTTGAATGGCTTCCCGTCGAATTTGTCAGCGAGCACGGTGAGGCTACCGTCGGTCTCGTAACGCACCACCCGACGGTTGCCGTGCTCGAACGAAATCTGGCGCCCCTCGCGGTCGAAAGTGTTGCCGTTGCTATGGCCCGCTGGCTTGTGGATGGTAGTCACCTCGCCATCATCCTGCAGCCAGCGATGCTGGACGTTGTTCGGAATATCGCTCCAAACCAGATACTGCCCCCAGCCGCTCCACGCGGGGCCTTCCGCCCAGTACATGCCGGTGTGAAGTCTTTCAATGGGCGCGGAGCCGACTTTGTATTTCTCAAACGCCTTGTCCAATACGATCACATCCGGCTCGGGATAGCGCACCGGCGGCGCACTCGGGCTGAAGTCGCGCGCCAAAAGCGGCGCCGCGGCAAAGGTTGAAAGGGAGGCGAGGAATGAACGACGCGTATGCATGGTGTAATGGAGGGTTGGGGGTTTTTGGAGGTTCAACTGAACGTGCGAATTAATGTCGCATGGCGACTCCGTTTACAACGTTAGGCAACGCTTCGCCGCGCACGGCTTGAAGCGCGATCCGCGCGGCGGTTTCCCGCAGGGTTTTGACTGCGGGCGGGCTCGCGGACGCGATGTGCGACGCGAGAATGACGTTGGGCATCGTGCGGATGGGATGATCCCCGGGAATCGGCTCGGGATCGAAGACGTCCAGCGCTGCGCCCGCGAGATGGCCCGACTGCAGGGCAGCGGTCACGGCGGCGCTATCGGCCAGATCACCCCGACCCACGTTGATGAAAATCGACCCTGCCTTCATTTTCGCAAAGGCGCCGGCGTTGAAGAGCTGCTTTGTCTTGGGGGTCGACGGACAATGCGGCGAAACCACGTCGCTTTGAGCAAGCAACTGCTCAAACGATGCAGCGGCCAGCGCGCCCGATTTCTCAATGTCCGCAGCCGGAACCACCGGATCAAAAACCAGCACCCGCGCCTTGAATGCAAGCAGACGCGCGACAACCTCACGCCCGATCCGCCCGAAACCCACGATACCGATAGTCAGATGTTTCAGCGCAGCCATCGCCGATACCGGCGTGGCGAGGCCCCATTTGCCCGCGCGCATATCCAAGGCGTTCGGAACCACCTGGCGCGTGATTGCAAGGATGAACGCGAGCGTGTGGTCGGCGACTTCGTCGACGCAATAGTCGGGGATGTTGCAAACCGCGATCCCGCGTTCGCGCGCGGCGTTGCAATCCACGTTGTCGAACCCGATCCCGTAACGCACGATGGCCTTGGCTTTGGTCATCGCGTTAATCACGTCTGCGTCCACCGAAGCGAACTGTGCAATGACCGCGTCCGCTTCACGCACGAGTTCGGCAAGTTCGGCTGGTGGACGTTTTTCTTTAAAGGAAACGATCTCAACGCCCGCAGGACGAAGCACCGCTTCCTCAAAGCTGAGATCCGGAAATGTATAATCTGTGATGGCGACGGTTGGCATAGGGATGTGAATCAAGAATGGGTTATTCGCCGAGCGCTCGCACGGTGGTGAGGGATTGGAGGAAGCTGTGGTCGTCCCATTTCCAGACGACTTTCTTGTCACGCGTGATTTCATACGCGTGCGCGCCTTTTCCCTCCTGGCCCCTGATGAAGTTTCCGACGAGAAGATTGCCGTTCTTGAGCTGCTGCACGCTCGACACCCACGTCACGTTCAATTCGGGGGCGTCTTCTGCTTTGAACTCCCATGCGATCTGCTTGTTCGGGGTCACCTCGATGAGCCGCTTCTGGGTCCCGCAGCAGATCAGCGTGTTGCCGTTGGCCAACCGCTGCGCCTCGCCGGTGTTCGTGACGCCGGTGTATTCCCACACGACCTTTCCCTGCGGATCAACCTCGCGCACGGCGCCCTCGCCTTCGTGCGCAGCCAGAATGTTTCCGTTGGGCAGCTTGTGGACGTTCCGGACTTGGAGGTGAAAACCCTTCACGTTCGTGGTGAGCGGCGTGACATGCACGATCTCGCCCTTCGGGTTTACTTCGAGCGCCTGACACGGCTCCTGCTCGGCGATAAGCGTGTTGCCGTTGGCCAATCGCTCGCACCCGAACACCTGATGCGATTTGCTGACATAATCGAACACCGTCTCGCCGCGCGAAGTGATTTCCCGCACACCGGTCGGCTGTCCGCCGTAACCGAAGAGAATGTTTCCGTTGGGCAGCGCCTGAAAAATCACTGTCGTGCTCGGCGGCTTAAGTTCCCACACGAGCTTGCCGTCACCGTCGAGTTCTCCAAACCGGTTCGGTCCCTTGCCGTACTCGGTGAAGAGAAGCCGGCGTTTTGCAGCCGCTTCGGCTGCGACACCTGGCGTACTCAAAGGCAGGATAAATGCCAAAATAGTGGCAAATAGACGGGTGGTGGTAATCATGGTTGGGGGCGGTGTGGGATTTTGGTGTTACTTGGGGGGCTATTTGAGGACTCTCAGCAAGAACAGAGCGGACGAAGGTTTCTCACTGAGTGTGATCGTGTGGCCGCGCATGAATTCCGCGCCTGTTCGCACTTGCTTCCCGCCGTCGAGGTTTTCGATCTCATAGCGCTTCTCCGGGTCGAGACCACGAAGCTTGACGGAGAGCGTGTCACTTACGGCATCCGGACGTCGAAAGGCCTGCACGACGCCTTCTCCGAGATCTTCGCGGTAGAACTGCCACGCGATCCACGACGTTGTGTCGAGGCTGTGAGGTGTGAGCGGAAAGTAGTCGCCGAGCATGATCGGAGCGATGCGGCGGCACTCAGCGTAGCCTTTTTGCACTGCAGCGATGTCCTCGGCCGTTTTTCTCCAGCCACCCGGAATAATCATTCCGAAGCCGGTCAGGTAATAGCTGCGCACGGAGTAGCTGTGGGTGAAAGGAACACCCGCACCCTGCCACGGCAGCCACGACGAGAGACCGTATGTCTGTGATTGGTTGCCTTCGCATTGAAGCGGTGAGTCTTTGAAGGGCATGCAGGACCAGTCACTGCGCAGCAAAGGCACGGAGCGGCGCATCGTTTCCAGATCGTTACGACGGCCACCGGAGGCACACGAGTCGATGCGCAGACTCGGATTGCGACGGCGCAGTTCATCCCAGAAGGCGAGATGCCCCTGCACATGCAGGTTCTCGGTGATGCCCTGACGATCGGGTGCGTCTGCCTTGCGCCATGCGGTGCCGTAGCCGTCGCCGTTCAGATCTTCGCGATACCAGTCGAGCCCCTCGGATTTTACCATGCCGTCGATGTGATCGATCAGCCACTTCAAGGCATCCGTGTTACCGAGGTTGAGCACGTCGCCGGCGCTATTGCCGGGCAGCAGCCAATCCGGATGGTTTTTCCCAAGCCACGAGCCCGGATCCCCAACCCGCTCAGGCTCGAACCAAAGCAAGAACTGCATGCCGTTCGCCCGCGCCTTGTCGCTGAACGGGCGGAAGCCCTCCGGATACCTGACCGGATCCGGAATCCAGGTGCCGGTGTTCAGCCATTCCGTTTTGCGCGGTCCGGCGCTGGGATACCATGTGCTCTTCGAGTCCGAGCCTGCGTCGCGCCAAAGGATATCCGGCTTGATGCCTGCATCGAGATAAGCCTGCACACCGCCCCATGTGGCGATCGAACCGCCCACTTGAATCTGTGTGGTGGGCGGTTGCGGCTCACCGCCGATGCGCGGCAGCACGTGCGCGAGATACCACGAGCGCCACAGGTTTTGAGCCCGCGCAATATCATCCCCTTGCCAGAAAAGTAGCGTGGTGGACGGCGTCCGAATCTCCTCGCCCGGCTTCAACACAAGATGCGTGAGTTGCTGCCCGGCCCTCACATGCAAAGAACCGTCTTCACTGCGCTCAAACTTTGCCTCCCACTGCCCCGGCCAGCCAACAGCGAGAATCATACCGCCTCCAGGTGTTTGTAAATTCCAGTAAGGCCACCCATCCGGGCCATCGCTGGATTTTCCGGAAGCGTAGCCGCCTTTTGCTGGAGGAGAGAAAGTGTGATGTGCACCAGCTTTGAGCTCGCGGATCCACGGCCGAAAACTTTCGGCCACGCACGTATCCCCGCGGATCCCATGCAGGGAAAAGGCATCCGCACCACTGGCGGCCAGCGTGCACTCGAGACCTTGAATGCTCTCAAAGAGCGGAGAATTGGCGTTTCCCGTGTTCTTGATCCAGACTGTCCATTCCACGACGGGGAAACCTACATACTCGTTCGAAACAAGCCGCACTTCGATTCTGGTCGCCGCATCTATCCATGTGAGCGTGCGCTCTCGACGCTGGGCATCAAGTGCACGCGTCACATCGGTTCGCTTCCAGTCGCGAAGCAGTGCACCCGACGACTTTCCTCCGAGAGTGAAACTAAACGCGGTCCGCTCTGAATTCGCATAGACGTGGCTCTGCGCCCACGCAGCGGCAGCGGCGTTTTCCTCCGCCGTCGAAGTCGCCGCATGCAGCGTTAGCGCCCCAAACCAAAGCACCACAAATGCGAGTAGGTTGTTCATGCTTTGTTATCCCGAGCGCCTTGGCAAATGTGGCAGCAGGTCATCAAAAAGACGTTGCTGCTCTTTCAACAAGGCGGAGCACTCGGTCTTGCCCGCGATATTTTCCCGCTCGTGAGGGTCCATCTGATAATCGTATAGTTCAACGGCTAGTGTCTGATTGCCGAATACGGGCTTTTCCGCACTGAAATCGGCGGCTCTCCACTCGATGTAGCGGTATCGTGAGGTGCGCATGGACCAGCCCATCGTTGCATTCTTACCCGTCCCCCGGCTCATCTGCGTCGTAGCGGCCTTGTGAATCGACACCTCTTCGCCGCGCATCAACGGAACCAAGCTTTTGCCTTCCACGTGCGTTGGCGTCGGCAGGCTCGCAAGTTGACAGAGCGTTGGATAAACATCCAAAAACTCGGTCAGTGCAGTCGCCTTCACGCCTCCTGAAAAACCCGGGGCGGAGATGATCAATGGCGCGCGGGCCGCATCTTCGTAGTTGGTCAGTTTACCCCAGTGTCCGTGCTCCCCTAAGTGCCACCCGTGGTCGCCCCAGAAGCAGATGATCGTGTTGTCAGCGATGCCCGTTTCATCGAGGGTCTTCATCAGCAGCCCGACCTGCGCGTCGATGTAGGACACACACGCAGCGTAGCCGTGGATGAGTTCGCGCTGCTGTGTCTCGGAGATCGGACCGGCTTTCGGCACGCCTTCGCGCTCGCGAAGCTCGCCAGAGTTGCTGTAGAAAGCCAAGTCATGCGGGCTGCTGGCGGGCAACTCTTGAAACGGTGCAAGCGGCAGCGCAGTCCGGTCGTAAAGGTCCCAATATTTCTTCGGCGCGATAAATGGCAGATGCGGCTTCACAAAACCAACAGCGAGGAAAAACGGATCTTTCTTATTGGCGAACTCACGGATTCGCTTTGCCGCAGTTTGCGCGACTCCGCCGTCGTGATAAGCGTTGTCTGGAATGTCGCACGCCTCCGTCGCGGGTCCAGAGGCTGGCTTGCCCTCTTTTAGGGCCTCAGCAAGCCGAGCTTTCGTCACGGGATCCTGATAGCCGCCCGTAGCGGGTTTTTCGCCAGGCGCCATCTCCCAAGGGCCGTAGGGAACCGTCCACGAGGCAGCATCGTGCCCTTGATCGACTGTACGGCCGTCAAAGACCTTGTGCAGAGGATGCGTGATGTAGCCGTGGTTTTTAAAAAGCTGGGGTAACGTCACCACGTCAGGCAGTCGGGTGCGCAGGATATCCTGTGCCTTCTCAGGATTCAGGTACACCCCAGTCGTGTCGGGGCGCAGTCCGGTCAGCAAACTGAACCGTGTCGGGGCGCAGAATGCCACCTGGCAGTAGTTCGACTTAAAAACGGTTCCTCGCTGCGCGAGCCGGTCGATGTTCGGTGACTGGATCCACGGCGTGCCATAACAGCCGAGCAGCGGCTTAAGGTCGTCGGAAACAATGAAGAGGACGTTGGGCTTCTTCGAAGAAGCGCTTGCTGCGTTCAGGGACGAAACCGAAACAAGCGAAAGCGCAGTTAGAAAAAAACCATTCAGTCCTCTCATCGCTTTCCTCCCCGGGTGATCGCCTCGAGTTTCTGAGCAAGCGCCGGAATCTGTGCCGCAGCTTCGACGGTGCCGACGAGGTTCACCGTTTCGAGCGGATCGGCTTGCTCGTCGTAGAGTTCCTGCGCGACCACCTGGCCGGTTTTGAAGTCACGCCACTCATGGTAACTCCAGCGGTCGGTGGATAGCCCGTAGCCCATCACCTGAGGCAACGCTTGCGGACCGCCTCCCCAATAGAGCGCGGGGCGCGGATGCTGCGTCAGCGCTGCGGATTTCACCGAGGCGCCTGCGTCCTTGAGCACCGGCACAAGGCTGGTCCCGTCCAGCTGACGAGGAGAAGGAAGACCACTGAGATCTGTCAGTGTGGGAAAGATGTCGATCAACTCGCTGATCGCACTCGTCTTCGCGCCGCCCTTTCCGATACCGGGCGCGCTGATGATCAGCGGCACGCGAGCGTCCCACCCGAACAACGTCATCTTTCCCCAACTGTCATGCTCGCCGAGTTCGAAGCCGTTGTCGCCAATGATAACAACGATCGTGTTGTCCCGGATCTTCAGTTCATCAAGCGTATCGAGGACCCGTCCAAACTGCGCATCGGCGTAACTCATCGCGGCGTAGTAGCCGTGCCGGATTTCCCGCTTCGCATCCTCGTCCAGCTTGCGGCGTGCAGTGGGTTCACCCACGATTTCGTGGTTTGCGTGAAACGCCAACTCCGGCGCGTTGCGAGGCCGGTCGGCTGGATGGATGTCGGGGATATCCTCGCGCCGGTACATGTCCCAGTAGCGCTTGGGCACCTTGTATGGCGAGTGTGGCTTGAAGATCCCCAATGCGAGAAAGAACGGCTCAGACTTTTTCGCCAGTGCCCGTAGCTCGCTGATCGCCAGACTTGCAGACGCCGTGTCGAAGCATGCGTCGTCGGGCACATCGCGGTTTTCACAAAGCAAATCTTTCGCGAGGTTCGGCGGCATTGGCGCGCCTTCGCCCAGCGCGAACTCATCTTTCGTTTTGCCGCCC
Source organism: Akkermansia muciniphila (assembly GCA_945906945.1). Taxonomy (GTDB): domain Bacteria; phylum Verrucomicrobiota; class Verrucomicrobiia; order Chthoniobacterales; family Chthoniobacteraceae; genus Chth-196. The sequence goes on along the minus strand of CAMDSZ010000037.1, from coordinate 7,577 downwards.
GTGCGTCGATCCTGCACGCTCAGCGTCTTAAAGTCGGCTTCCTTGCCGTAGCCACCAAGCACCTTGCCGATGCTCATGGCTGTGTAACCGTGCTGCATGAACCATTGCGGGATCGTGACTGCGTCCGGATGCAGATCGTAGAGAAACTTCGTCATGCTCCAAATCCCGAGCGAGTCGGGCCGACGCCCGCTCATAAACGAAGCGCGCGAGGGCCCGCAGATCGGCTGCTGACAGAAGCTCCGAGTAAACACCGTGCCACGTGCCGCGAGCCGGTCGAGGTTCGGAGACTTCGCAACCGGATCGCCGTAACAGCCAAGGCGGTTGTTGAGGTCGTCAAACACTACAAAGAGCACATTGGGCTTCTTCGCCGAAGCCGCAGCGGAGGCCGCATCAGAGGCTGGCGCGGCATTACTGTGCGACACCGCCTGCAACACTAGCAGGAGAGCAACAAATAACCGCATGAGTCTGTGGCTCCTCATACTTCCTCAAGCATGCGTTTGGCGTCACCGAACCCATTCGGATGCGCGTCCATCTTATCCATCAGCGACATGAACAGGCGGCACAGCTGCCGTTCCGGCTGCTCCTTGTACTCCAGCACGCGCCCGCCTTTGATCCGCCCGCCGCCGCCGCCGAGCACCACAACCGGCAACTCGTCGTTGTTGTGGGCCGCGCCAGCCATCATGCTCGAACAGTGCATGAGCATCGTGTTATCGAGCAACGTACGCTCCCCTTCACGGATCCCGTCAAGCTTTGTGGCGATGTAGGCGACTTGCTCCATGAAAAACTGGTTCACCTTCAGCCAGTCCTCTCCATTTGAGTGCGAGAGGAGATGATGAATCATGTAGTCGATCCCATTACCTGCCTGCTCGACGCTCGGAAGGTTCGGGAACCGCAGTGCGCTGTGATCGTTATTGAGCTTGAGCGTGCAGATGCGCGTCGCATCTGTCTGAAACCCGAGCACGAGAATGTCGCACATGAGCCGCATGTGCTCTTCGATGTTCTGCGGAATACCATCGGCTGGGCGCTGGATGTTTGGCTTTTCGAGCGTCGGCCTCCAGCCCTGTAACTCCCCGCGTTTACCGGCGTTTTCAATGCGCTTTTCAACGTCGCGCACCGAGTCCAGATATTCGTCCAGCTTGCGCTTATCCGCGCCACTGATGTCTCTGCGCAGGTCCTGTGCATCCGCTAGCACGGCATCGAGCACACTCTTGTCGCCGGCAGCCACCTCGCTTTTAAAGAGCCTGTCAAACGCCAGCGCTGGGTAGATTTCCAACGGCGTCGGCGTGGTCGGCGAGCTCCATGAAATGTGCGAGCTGTAGAGCATCGAATAATTCTTGTGCACCGACGGATTCGCCCGCTCGCATCCCAGCACAAGGCTTGGCACTTTTGTGGAACGCCCATAGGACTGCGCAAGCAACTGGTCAAAGCTCGTGCCGGAACGGATTTCGCCTCCAGCCGCAATCGGCGCACCGGAAAGCATGTTGCCGGTTTGCGAGCTGTGGATATTTCCCTTCCGCGCCTCTTCGTGGTAAAGCCCGCGCACGAAAAGCATTTTTTCACGGAACGGCGCAAGCGGCTGTAAGACGCGACCGAGCTCCATCCCTTTGCCCTCGCCCTTTGCCCACCATTCTTTCGAGTGAAAGCCGTTTCCAGAAAACAACACGGCGAGGCGCACGGGAGCCTGGCTGGCGGGCTTGTTCGCCGAGGGCGAATCGCCCCATACGTTTACGGATTCCATCCATGGCAATGCCATGAGGACGCCGGCTCCGCGCAAAAAAGCGCGACGGTCTAATCGATGTGTTTTCATAGGTAGGAGGGTTCTATGTGGATGCACTTTACTGTTTGGAGGATCGAGAGACGCCTTGCTGCGGCACGTTTCGACACGCGATTCGAGAGAGCTGCAAAGCGGTAAAAAGAGTTGGTGGATTCCATGTGGTCGCGCTGAGGTTTCAATTGCTGGCAACATAGTCCCGCCCGCGCACCTGCTGGAATTGGCTGCTGCACACAATGAGCTCGATCACGCCGCCCACAGTCGGATCGCCGCCGTTGAGGCGCGCGACCATCGCGTCCACGAGGGGTTTGTCCGAGAGCTGCAGGCTGCGCCCGAGCGCGTATCCCAGCAACTTCCGGCAAAACTGCCGGAGAAACTCGTCACGCTTCTGATTCAAAATATAATTCCGCAGCCCCGATAGCCCGTCCATTGCATCGCCATTCGCAAGCCTCGTTCTAGCGTCAATGGGAAGTCCCGCCGCATCCTTCGAGCGCGACCGGCCAATCGCATCGAATCCCTCAAGAGCGAAACCGAACGGATCAATCCGGCGGTGACAATTCGCACACACCTCGTCGCTGCTGTGTTTCTCGATTAACTGGCGTTCGGTCAAACCCTGCGGCGCCTCTTCGGGAAGCACTGGGACGCCCTTTGGAGGACGAGGCAGCTTTTCGCCCAGCACCACCTCGTTCAGCCAGTTTCCACGCAGGATCGGACTGGTGCGCGAAGCGCCGCTCTGCTTCGCGAGCGTGCTCGCAAACCCGAGGATTCCGCCGCGCCCCTTTGCCTGCATACCCTCGGTGCGCCGCCATTCGTTGCTCGAAGCGTTCCCGGGAAATTCCATGCCGTAGTGCGCGGCAAGGTTCGCATTCACAAATGTGTGGTCTGCGGTGATGAGCGAAAGCACGGACCTGTTCTCCTGAAACAACTCCATGAAGAAGCGCACGGACTCTTCCTGCATCGCACCGCGCACAGAAGCGAAGCTCGGGAAATGACGCTCGCTCTTTTCATCGAGTGTCTCGAGGTCGCGCACCTGCAGCCATTGGCAGCCGAACTCGGTGGCCAAGCGGCGGACACGCGGATCCTTGAGCATCCGCCGCAACTGCTCAACCAGCACCTCCGGCTTGCAAAGAGAACCATCACGCGCGACTGCTGCGAGCCCTTCATCCGGCGGCGCGGACCAAAGGAAATAGCTCAAACGCGTCGCCAGCTCCCATCCGTTGACGGGCGCGGCGGTGGGCCCCGAAGGCGGTCTCTCACCACGATAAAGGAACGCGGGTGCCACAAATACGCGAGCGAGAAGTTTTCGGACCGCTTCTGGATGCGGCAGTTCTTCCGCGCGGAGCCTTTGATACAGCCCGCGAAACTGCTGCTGCTCCGCCTCTGAAAGCGGACGCCTCCACGCGCGTGCGGCAAAATTTAACACGGCATCCACATGCACCGGCTCTGCCGCGACCAACGTCTTTTTAAACTGCTCGGCTCCCCGCATGATGGGCTCGCGCAATGGCTCAAGGCGCTTGTCGCCATTCGGCTTGTCTGGTCCGTCCTGCGTGGAGAACTGCCAGATCTGCTCGAACGCATCGACCAGTGTCAAAGCGTCTTCGCTGACAAAATGCAACTCGGCCCAAAGACGCTCGAGTTCGGCTTTCTCCCCATCCTCAAGCATCAGCCGGGAAAGGGGTTCGTCTTCACGGTGGAAAAGCGTGAGCGTCACGACCTCATCCACAGGGACGATTTTGTTGTAGCAGAGTGCCATCGGAAACAGTTCGCGGAATTCGCGAAACGCGGTTTCGAATCTTGCACGTGCACCTGAGCCGTCCTGCACCAGCACGGGTGCGCTGAAAGAGACACTCGTCTGGCTGGCGGTCCATGCGCCGCCCTTCGCGGCAGCCTGTGTCGTATCGGTGGCCTGCAGCCCCGCCTGCGGCTCCGGCTTCGAGGTGCTGATCCGCATTTGTACGCTTGCGTCGGGGCCGCTGGACGGATGCAGGCGCGCAGACGCCACCAGCTCCGCGCCGTCCACAAGGGCAGCCGGAAGCCGCACTTCGATGAGCGACGGCGCCTTCACGCAGATCTGGTTCGGCTCTGTTTTGGCGCCGTGCGGATGAACACCGAATTGCGAGGCCACAAGTCCGTAAGGTGATTCCACCGGTTCCGCGCCGAGCCGCGGCGTACGCAGCGCGGAGCCGAGCAGGGGACCTCCCGGTGCCATAATCTGGGCGCGCAGCAAGTCATCCGGCGACCCTTTTGCGGCCCCTTGGACATCGTTGTGCAGCAGGTCGTGAATCTGCACCGCGAGCCGCTGCCGTTCACCCGCGTCCTTGGCCGCACGCCAGCGCGCCAAGAGTGAGTCTTTTGGGATGCCCACAACATCGACCGTCTCCGCTGGTTCGCTGAAGAAGCTCCAGACGTCCTTATTTCCATGAGCGTCGGCGTGCGGGTTGCCCGCGAGAATGTCTGGCGACAACTCCTTCGCCAGATTCCACTCATGCGTTCCGTCATTGAGCACCAGTTCAATCGCCGTAAGATCGCATGCATGGTCGCCGTTGCCCGGGGAGACCATGACCGCGATGATGTCGCCGGGCTCCACGCGAATATCCCAGTGCGTTCCGAGATCACTGACACGGTCCGCCTTGGTGGTGCCCGAAGCTAGCGTATGGCGCGCATTCCCGTGCCTGTGCTGGAGGGACCATGTCACCCCGTTTCCGCAAACTGTGTGCACGTCTTGGACGCTGCCTGTGATCCGCAGTTTCCCAGCGACCGGACTCCTCCAGCCCGTTCCCACCGAGAGTTTCGGCGAAGGATGCATCGCGACGCTGTGCGGCTTCATGGTGCCGGGCACCTTCACCGTCTGATCCGAGGAGTTGGCCGTCACGCTCAGTGCAGAGTCCCCAGTCCAACCGCGCACGAAATTGTAGTCAGGGGTGTTCAGCATCTTTTTTGCAAGCAACTGGCCGATGGATGCAGCCGCGTCCGCCGTGACGCCGACGTACGCGAGCCAGCCCTCGAGCACTTCAAGCTGGACGCCGTGTTTGCGCGCAAGGTCCGCCACGTTCACCGGCGTTGATTGCGATTCCACCTCATGCGCGGCTGCGAGGCATTGCACCGTGGTTTCCACGACAGCGGCGCGACGTTCTGACAAAAGACGGACCATTTTTCCAATGTCATGCAGTGAAAGATCCTGACGTCCTTTCGCAACAATGCGCGGGTTGTCCCACAACGCGTAATCGTCCACGTTTCCATCCCCTGCATCACCCGCGGAGAGATACACCAAAACGTCTCCGGATTTGTCGTGTGCATCCAGTTTGACCCGGATCTCCTGCGATGCAGTGAGCGGAGTGACCGCCTCCATCCAAGACTTGGGACCGCCGACCTTGCCGAGGTGCCCGATGTTGTTGAGTTTCCAAAGCGCCTTCTGCCACGGCTCGATATCGGCTGCCGTCAAAGTTTTAGATCGATACTTCGCTTGGAGATTTTGTAGCAGAACCGACGGGCCGCCTGCTCGCAACGCGTCATCGAGAAGCTTGAGATACTTTGCGCTGAGGCCTTCTCGAGAACCGCCTCTTTGCAGCGCGTCGAGATAGCGCTCGAGCGGGAGCGTGCCGAGCTTTGTGGTCACGTTACTCGCACCGCCCACCTCGATTTTTTGTACTTCGCCCTGCGTAAAGCGCGCATAGAACGCCTGGAGCTGCGAAAGGGTTTCATCCGTCCAATCGCGTTGCGAAACACTTTTGGAAAAACGAATGCCTGATTCCGTCAGCACCGCATGGGCGGCGACTTCCTTTGCGGCGTCGAGGTATTTTCCCAGGAGCGACGGTGACATCACGAGCGCGGCGGACGCGTTGGTGAATCCCTCGCCCGCCGCCCCGTCGACTGGAAATTCCCCCGCTGGATCGAGCTGCTCCACTCCGGTCAGATCGCGAACCGAGTAGGTATACTCCATGTTGGAAAGCCGCCGGAGTACCACAGGCCCCGGATCACCGGCGTTTGAAAGCGCGATTTCATCGAGCGTGTAATGCAGCCAGTCGGTGAGAATCTGTCGCTGTTGCGCGGAGGGCTGGGGCTTGTCTTTTGGCGGCATTTCCTTGTCGCGGACCTGCTCCAACGCGTGTTCCCAGACCGCGGGGTCGCGTTTGATTTCATCGAACGTTTTGAACCTCTCGAGATCGAGGTCGCCCTTCTGCTTCTCCGTGGAGTGGCAGGTGACGCAGTATTCGTTGAGGATCGGTTTGACCGCTTGATTGAAGACCGCCGGAAGCGCGGAGGTTGTACGTGGGACCGCATTCTTCTCGGCCGCGCCCGCGTCAAGGTGGAAGCACCCGAAAGCGAGGAATGGCGCTAAAAAGCGCATTGATCGCGAAAGAAACGCTGCGTGCTGCGAGGAGCTCGTTAATGCGGCATAAACCCGCAGGCGTTTCTGCAGCTGGGTTTCCGACGTCCGGTCGACCGTGGGGAGGCGGGATTTCATGCGTGGGGGGATTTGGCGTTTCGTTCCGAGGCGTTGCGTTTTGCTTCAAGTCTGCGCGTTCGCCTGAACCGCGGCAGCGCTCGGCGCCTTATCTTCATCCGAGTCATGGTAAGAAGAGGACCATTCCATCGAGCCTTCGATGTGTGAGGCCATGGTTTCTGCGGCGAGCGCGGGTTTTCCTGATGCAAGCGCGGCGAGCAGACGGCGGTGTGAAACGACGCTGATGTTGCGCGGTTTGAAGGCAAGTTTCTGCTGCAGTCGGTGCGTCGTAGCGAGGCACATTTCAAACTGCCATCGGACGCTTTGCCACAGCGCAAGCAGACGCTTGTTGTCGCTATGCTTCATGACGTATTCGTGCAGCTCGATGTCGAGTCGGCTCAGTTCTGCAAGCGTGGAGGCTTTTGACTGGGCATCGATATTTCGCTCGATGAAGGCGGTGTCTGCGGGCGTCCAGTTTTCGGCAGCCCGCCGTGCGGCCATGCTTTCCAGTGCGACGCGCGCATCGCGAATTTCCGCGAAATCCGTTTCGGTGAAAGAGCGGACCTTGGTGCGGCCGGTGGTCTGGAATTGGACAAGTCCTTCACGCTCGAGTTCGATCAGGGCTTCGCGAATAGGAGCGCGGCTTGAGCCAAATAGCCTCGCGAGTACTGGTTCGGCGAGGGCCGAGCCGGGCCGGAGGCGGCCGGAGATGATGTCTGAGCGGAGGGCGAGTGCGACTTCGCGCGCGATGTTCCGGCGGGCGCGAGGCGCGGGGGTTTGGGGAGCAGCGCTGGATTCGGGACGGCTGGCGAGGGATCGGTCGGGCATGACGCGCCGGATCCTAAACTGTCGACAGTTCAGCGCAAGCGAAAAACTGTCGACAGTTTTTAGCGGGCAGTGGTTTTGGGCAGGGGTGGTGTTGGCTTCGCAGTCAGACCTCCGCCGCCAAAGTTTTATGCCTGTCTAAAGGTGGATTTCCTAAGAGCCGCGCAACGCATCCAGATCTTCAGATACGGGCTGATGGGCGTGCTGACGCATGAGGACCTCGTATTCGGGCAGCGTGCGGCGCGGCTGCCGGCCCAGAACGACGAGAGATTCGGGCGAACCCAAAACCGCCACAGGTTGTCCGCGGTCGGTAATCAGCGTCAGCGTTCGCGCCTTTCCGGCAGCCCGGACCAGTTTGCCCGTGGCCTCGTGAAGTTGTTTGATGGTCTAAGGTGGACCCGGAAAATCGGGCCAGAGGTTAAGCTATCGAAATGGTTTGGTGGGGGGATTAATAAACCCAACTGAAAAACCACCAATGATGAAAGCCAAACGTCGCCGCCACAGCCCCGAGTTCAAAGCCAAAGTAGGCATGGAAGC
>CAMDSZ010000036.1 GCA_945906945.1 Akkermansia muciniphila | reverse complement strand
TGCACTGCATCGGACGTTGATGTGTCGGGAGCGTTTAAATCAATCTGGTCTTCAACCAATCTACCGAAACGTCTTCCTTTCATCCAGTTTATCTACTGGATCGGATTCACCCGGCTGACAGGCCGTACCGTCGAGATGACTCACTCCCAAGATTGTTTCTTGGAGCGATACATCGCCAAGCCTCTACATCGCATCATCTAAAAAAGGCATCTCTTCCCGGTACCGACACATAGTCTCCAAATCCAATTCTGCGCCGATGACGCACTCGCGATTTGCGGCATCAGCGATCACTTCGCCCATAGGGTTCACAATCATGCTTCGCCCCGAGTAGTGCAAATGAGGATCATTCCCGATGCGATTCACCCCGGCGACGTAACACTGATTTTCAATCGCTCGAGCCTGAAGTAGTTTGACCCAGTGTGAGAGCCTCGCGTTCGGCCAACTGGCGATAAAGGTCATCAGATGCGGACGCTTTTTCGCTGCGACACGTTGTCTTTCAGGAAAGCGGAGATCGTAGCAAATGAACGGCGCCACAAGAACGCCACCCCATTCAAAAATTTTCGTTTCAGTTCCCGCCTCGTAGTGAGCACTCTCACCACCGGGCGTAAACGTCTGCATCTTGCAGTAGCAGGCCAGCTGCTTCCCCTCGGGCGAAACCACCACAGCCTCATTTCTCCCCAGCCCCTGGTGCCCGCGAGAAACCACTCCCCCCATAACAAATACGCCTCTCTTTAATGCAATGTTGGAAAGGAAAGATCGGACCTCGCCATCCTCACCCTCGGCGATCAGCGGAACATTCAAGCTAAACCCGCTAGTGAACATCTCTGGCAGCAAAATCAAAGATCCTTGCTCCAGTTCAGCTTTCTGCAAAAGCGCATCAACCCGCCGAAAGTTTTCCTCTCTGTTCTCCCAAGTAATGTCGTGCTGACAGCAATACACCTTCATAGTTCAGAAATCTAACAACCAAGGATAGCGTTGCCTTTCGGATTTGGCACTTGATGATTTGGCCGCACATCGAATTGGAACCAAGTCGTTCTTGCTCAAGATTGATGACACAATCCGCAACCCTGGAGAAGCGTCCGAAATCAATGACCGGGGGTTGAGGCCAGAGATTGAAACAAAATTACAAGTGGCACCACTTCGCCATCCATTGGTTTATTGCTTTTCATTGACGCATTTACTCATTCATTCTGCCCGACAAACCCCAACCAATCCCATGTCCCCCAACCCTCCTTCAGAAACTTCGTCCACCACTGGCCGCAACATGGCACTCCTGGCTGCATTTCTTGGCTGGTTGTTTGACGGTTTTGAAATGGGTCTTTTCCCATTAATCGGAAAGCCGGCACTCGAAGACCTCCTACCGGGAGCAAGTCCAGTAATCGTAACGAACTGGTTCACTGTGATCATCGCAACGTTTCTTGTTGGAGCAGCCACAGGCGGAGTCATGTTCGGATGGCTCGGGGACCGTATCGGCAGAGTGCGTGCGATGAGCATCAGCATCTTCACTTACGCAGCGTTCACAGGGCTCTGCGGCTTTGCAACGGAGGCCTGGCACATCGCAATTCTGCGCTTCATCGCATCGCTGGGCATGGGCGGGGAATGGGCGCTTGGCGTGGCCTTGGTGAACGAGCTGTGGACCAAAGGTAATCGCGTTTGGGTTGCGGGTGCCATCGGCGCAGCGGCGAATCTCGGCTATTTACTGGTGGCGTTTTTGAGCCTTGGACTCAACAGCTACGTTCAATCATGGAGTGCAAGCTTTCTCGCCCTTGGTCTTCCCCAAGGTATGGTCGATAGTTTATTCAGGAACACAGGCTGGCGATTCCTGATGATTGCCGGAGCGTTCCCTGCGCTTTTGATCTTTTTTATCCGAATCTTTGTTCCGGAGTCGGACAAGTGGGAAAAAGAAAAAGCGGCAGGAACAACGTCACATTGGGGAAACTCGGACCTGATAGGGGTGCTCGTTGGAGGACTCGCGGGCATGGTGATTATCTGGTCCTGGTCTCCAATCGGAGTCCAGTCCGCACTGATCGCAGGATCCATAACAGTTGCCGGCCTTTTTGCCGTCATTTGGGGATACCTCTTCCCCGTGAAACGTTATTTATCGAGGGCTGATCAGGCGGGTGCACTTGGCGCACTTAACAGAGACGGTGTTATCCGACATATGTTGCTTGGAGCCGGGCTGGCAGGCGTAGCACTTCTAGGAACGTGGGGTGCAGCACAACAGGCTCCAAAGTGGGCAAGCGAGCTTAATCCCAACGGTTGGAACTTTGTTCGTGAGTACACACAGATCGCCACATCGATCGGTGCAACACTCGCAACTTTCCTCATGCCAATGGTGGCGGACAAATTTGGCAGACGCTCAACCTACGCTGCCACGTGCGTTCTAGCTTTTCTGAGTGCTGTGACCTTCTACAAGACGAACACCAGTATTTCTGCTTGGTTTTTCGCATCCGTCTTTTTGATGGGCGGAATCAGTGCGTCCTTCTACGGCTTTTTCCCTTTATACCTTCCGGAGCTTTTCCCCACCCGCGTGCGTGCAACCGGCCAAGGGTTTTGTTTTAACGTTGGGCGCATCGTTGCGGCGGTTGGTGCGCTGCAACTCGCCAATCTTGTGTCGCTATTTGGTGCCAAAGGCCCAACCGCGTCAGCTAACGCATACATTGCGCTGTGTTCCGTCTACTTCGCCGGAGTCTTGCTTGTGCGGATCTGTCCGGAGACAAAAGGCCAACCTCTAGAGTAGAGTAAAATTTGCCCATTGCAACCACCTGCCGCAGTGGAGACAACAAACCGCGGGGCGACGCAAAGCAGCGTTAGAAAGTTGAAGTCCCATCGCTTCCCACTTTGCAGGGTAAATCCGTACAAACTCCTGTGTAGGCGCTTAGATGTGGTCAAAGGGCCTCCCAAAGTGAACAAATTTTCACACGCTTTGAAATAAATGTTTATTTTTTTGCGCAAGAAATCGCTGCGAACCAAGACAATTGCTTGATCTCGGGACGAGTAATGTGAAAAGCTCCCTCAATGGCAACACTTACCAAAAGAGACCTCGTGGTTCAAATCAGTGAAAAAACAGGCATCGTGCAGTCCCAAGTACTTGGAGTTGTGCAGGCTACTCTCGATCACATCGTCGACGCGGTAGCGCGTGGCGAAAACGTGGAGCTGCGTAACTTTGGCGTGCTTGAGGTCCGCCTCACAAAGCCCCGTATCGGACGCAATCCTAACAAACCCGGAAGCGAAGTGCCGATCCCCGCGCGGGCAACTGTGAAATTTAAAGCGGGTAAAATTATGCGCGAACGCGTTCTCAAGCTGACGACTTCCATGAAGCGTGTAGGCACAAAGAAGGTAAAACAGTAGACTCGGAAGCGTTAACGCTACCGAAATTGAAAGCCGTCGGCTTCTTAACTGAAAGCCGGCGGTTTTTTATTTTCTAGGTGTCTTTGTTATAGTTTCGCCAGTCTCCAAGCGTGTTCACATTTAAGAAGCAGGACTTAGCATGCTCGTCCGGACACTCAAGTCCAACAAGCAGTCCTCTTTTGACTCCCTCGTCGACCAACTTTTGGAGTTCAAAATTAGACGCCTCGATGTGCTCTCTCAAGAGCGGCATCAAGCATCGGGAATAAACCGCCGCGAGTGGCTCCCAGAAACCATTGACTCGGGGCACCACCCCGACCCCGCACTCCAGCGCCCGATCCATAAGTCTTCCAAGAAAATCGGCCTCCATCCGTGGCATATCCACTGCCAGCGCCACAATTCGGTCAGGCTTTAATTCTTGCATGACACTAAAGATTCCTCCCATCGGTCCCACCCTCTCATGGACATCTCCCACAGCGCGGTACAGGCTCCCAGCCCATGGGCCATCTTTGTTCCCGGAAACAACCACGGTATCAGCGCCAGCAGCCTCCAAAAGAAGCGCCTGACGCTCCCAAAGCTGGCGCCCGTCGACTATCAGCCCCGACTTGTCTTGCCCCATTCTTGTTGAACGTCCACCAGCGAGCACGACCCCCAAAAAGGAGCGCCGACGACGCTGTTGGGATAACGAGTAGATTTTATTCACAAGTGAACAACGAAAGAGACAGCTTTTGAAGTTGTGGCGGAACTCGAAAAGTAAAGACCTTCACCCAAAAGAAAACCAGAACTTCAATTTACGTCCTCAATGAATATCCACGCTCTCTTCATTTCGCCCGGACACAATTACTTTGGACACTACGGACGCACGCCCGGGGACCATCCAATGCTCGCTGTAGACGAACTGAAATGCGTCGCAGGCAGCGGAATCGAGGGCGACCGTTTCTTCAACTTTAAACCTGACTACAAAGGGCAGATCACTTTTTTCGAGTTCGAGACTTACCTATCGATCTGCGACTACTTTAAAATGAACGACAAATCGCCTTCAGTTTTTCGGCGTAATGTCATCACCATTGGATCAGACCTGAACACACTCATTGGAAAAGAGTTTGAAATTCTAGGTGTACGTTTTTTTGGTACCGCGGAAAGCGCGCCCTGCGAGTGGATGAACCTAGCTTTCACCCCCGGCGCCGAGAGATTTCTCAGAGGTAGGGGTGGGATTCGGGCTAAAATCACAACCTCCGGAATACTCCGGAAAACCGTCGCCACAGCGTAGGCGCAAATCCTCCGGCGATCCATCACCCTCCTCCATCACCCTCCTCTATCACCCTCCTCTATCACCCTCCTCTATCACCCTCCTCTATCATCCTCCTAATACAGACATCTCCGCCTTGCGCGGGGCGTCCTTCAAACCGAAGCGCTGCTCGCTGTAGCGATCAACTCGGGTGCGCCAAACATCACTGATCCGCTCGAACAACTCTGCGTCGGAGCAACCATCACGCATGAGCGCCTTAACATCGAGCACGCTATCACCAAACAAGCACGTGTGCAGTTTGCCGCTTGCCGTCAGCCTTCCCCGCGTACACCCCCTGCAAAACGGTTCTGTCACTGAAGCGATCACCCCTATTTCGCCCCCCGTTTTCCGCAACCGATAGCGCTTTGCAGTATCTCCGCCTTGTCTTTGGGGCAACGGGTCGACACCAAATTCCGCATCCAAAACATCAAGGATTTCTCGCGCAGAAACAACTTCTGAAAGCCTCCACCCGTTGGTTGTACCGACATCCATATATTCAATAAACCTCAACACGCAGCCGACCTCTGAAAAATACTGCGCCATTGGCACAACCTCCTGCTCGTTCACGCCCCTGCGAACCACCATGTTTACCCTCACAGGATTAAACCCACTCCTCTGCGCGCTCTCGATTCCTCGCAACACCGTATCAACATCAATCACCGAATCGCTCATCTGCCGAAACACAACTGGATTCAATGCGTCAACGCTCACCGTAATTCGTCGCAGACCTGCGACCATAAGCGCGTCTGCTTTCTGAGCAAGTAGCACACCGTTTGTCGTAAGCGCCAAATCCGCAATTTGGGTATTTTCAGACAGCATACCAACAAGCTTTTCCAAATCGGCGCGAAGAAGAGGCTCGCCACCGGTTAAACGGACTTTCGTGACACCCGCAGATGTAAAAACCTTCGCCACGCGTGAGATTTCCTCGAAACTCAACAGTTCTTTTTTTGGGAGAAACGGATAAGAGGCACCAAACACCTGACGCGGCATGCAGTAAGCGCAGCGGAAGTTACACCGGTCGGTTACTGAAATCCGTAGATCCCTCAATAGACGCCCAAGCCGGTCTGAGGACCTGAGGATAGGTGACACTGAAGCGGGTAATGGATGTTGATCTGTTGAAGACGTGGACATGAGGTGTCTCTTAACGAAGCCCCTACGGTAGAGAGGCTATACAGCCAAGAACCAATCGGAAGCAACGAATCACCCCTCCATAAAATTTCTTATTACTTGAGCTTCGGCCTTGCCGCGTAGCACACAGCTTGACAGCCTGCGGACATACCGCTTTTTGAATGACCTCCCCCAATGCCAGTTCAGATCTTCTCGGCGGCTCGCGCCTCGCTCTCCTTGGGGCACTAGTGAATTCCCTTCTAGCATGCGTCAAAATTTTAACAGGGATTCTTGGCAACAGCTACGCCCTGATTGCAGACGGAATGGAGTCAACCCTCGATATTTTCAGCTCCTTCCTAGTCTGGGCTGGTCTAAGGGTCGCCTCACTGCCCCCAGACGACACGCACCCTTATGGGCACGGGAAGGCAGAGACTCTCGCCGCCATCGGAGTTGCCCTGCTGTTGCTCGCAACAGCGCTGATCCTCGCGATCAAAAGTGTTCGTGAAATCCTCACTCCCCATCATGCACCAGAGCCCTTCACACTCGGGGTTCTTTTACTGGTGATCGCAATCAAAGAGTACCTTTTCCGCAGAGTATTGCACAAGAGCTCCGAAATAGGGAGCCGCGCTATGGCTTCGGACGCTTGGCATCACCGAGCAGACGCGATCACATCTTTAGGCGCTTTTATTGGAATTTCTATCGCGCTAATCGGCGGGCCTGGGTACGAGTGCGCTGACGATTACGCCGCCCTACTCGCCTGCGGAGTCATCGCCATGAACGGCATCAGAGTTCTCGGCCCAGCCCTGAACGAGGCGATGGACACCGCTCCAGATCCGGAAATTGAACGTTCCATCCGAGCCGTTGCAAATGCGATTGAGGGCGTGGAGGGAATCGAAAAATGCCGGGTTAGAAAAATGGGGCTCGAGTTTTACGTAGATATTCACGTGCTGGTCGACGGCGACCTTCCGGTGCGTGCGGGACACTCGATCGCACATGCAGTCAAAGACGGAGTTCGATCAGAAGTGCGCGCAATCGCCGATGTGCTTGTCCATGTTGAGCCTGCAGACCACGGAACAGCAACCGGGGAATGACACATCCGATTGAACCTGCACACACACTTTATCAAGCGGGAGAGGTTGCTACTTGCGACGCTTTTTTTTCTGCAGGCGCATGCCATTTCGCTCTGGTTTGTGCCTTTTAGCAGCGTTCTTAAGGCGCATGCTTTAGAATGGATGCTGCCTTGGGCATTCGCCGCAAGCGCGGTGGCTGCATTGGTCTCCCCGATGCTGACAGGGACACTTGCCGACCATCATGTCTCCGCCACCATTCTCCTTCGTCGACTCGCCCTTTGTATCGCGTTTTTTCTCACACTCACATTCTGGGCGATTAAGCGCGGATGGCACCCAGTGTGGATTCTTGCTCTCATTCAATTACAGCATCTGTGCTCCGCTCCTTCGTGGGGTCTCACTACTCAGCTTGTGCTCGCAAAGCTTCCTGATCCGAGTCGCGAATTCGGGCCGCTCCGAGTATGGGCCACATACGGCTGGATGGCGGGGGGATTGCTTGTAAGTTTGGCTCTCTCGGCAGACTCATCCACCCTCTCTGGTTTCGCGGCAGCCACCACGTGGCTCGCTGTTGCTGCCTTCACTTATCTCATTCCATCCCCAAGGCCATCAGCTCCCCTTACCTCAAAGCCTTGGCGTTCACTATTCGGATTCGAGACATTTAGACTCTTAAAGCATCCAAGACACCGCTGTGTTTTCATCTCTGCTGGATTGCTAAGCATACCCCTCGCTGCATTTTACCCCTACGCCCCTTTGCAAATGAAGGAGCTTGGCCTTTCGCATACTAGCGCTTGGATGTCTTTAGGACAGATCACCGAAGCACTGAGCATGTACTTGCTCGCACCTTTGCTTTCTCGTGTAAGACTGCGGACCCTTTTTATCACAGGTATCGTCATCGGAATCCTCCGCTACCTACTTATGGCAACCGATGCTGTGCCCGGTGTGGTCTTGGGTGTTTTTCTGCATGGCGCTTGTTTCACTCTTTTTTTCATACCAGGCCAATTTTATATAGAACGCCAGATCGACCCTGCAATGCGATACCGGGCACAAGCTCTACTCACACTTTTAATTGGCGGATTCGGGAACCTCTTCGGCTATATTGGCTGCGGATGGCTGCAGTCCTCCTGCACCTCTACAAGTGGCAATCACTGGCAACCTTTCTGGAATATTTTGGCTGGCGCTGTGTTTTTCGTCGGCATCTATTTTTTGCGCGCTTACGGGCCCTCCACATTGGACACCCCCGAGAGGCTCGCTCCGCAACCTCAGCCTGCCACTACGAACTAAAGGCACGCCGGGCCGCCCTCAAAATTGCTCGTGCCGGATCAAGTGCATCGAGCAAATCCGCCTCGATCGGACTCGGCTCGCCCTCAATCAGAGAGGCTAAAATCTCCCCTGCCATTCCCGACCAAACCACACCTCTCGAACCCAATCCGAGGCATGTAAAGAGACCCGGCAGTCGCGGAATATCGCCAAGCCGCTCCCACTGGGTTGATCGCGATTCGACAAGCCTTGCGTCAGCGAGCTGACCAATCATCGGCATTCGATCTGCAGTCAACGAACGAAATCCTACGCGGCCACCAAGTACTGCGGAAAGGCCAGGCACTGACAAACCCGGCCGTAATTTCGAATATCTATTGAGGTTCTCAAGATTGCACTCCTCAAGGACACATTCCTCTTCGACACCGAAATCGTACGTCGCGCCGAGCGAACTCACGCCATCCATACTCGGAGTCAGATATCCATCGCCGCAGATTACTGTACCCACTCCCTCCGCTTCAAAGTGGCGGAGATGCGTGACTTGTCCTCTTACTTTTTTAAAATGTAAGTGCTGCGCCTGCTTTAAATTCAGGGCCTCAAATCCGTTCGCAAGAATCACGACCGATGCCTCCGCTATCAATCGAGAGCCCTTCCCGAATACCTGCCAGTGATCTGCGTTTCGGACCAGCTCACAAACTTGTTCACCAAAGCAAACTTGCAAGCGATGTTCTGCAAGTCGAGCTTCACAAAGCGACGGAGGATTCACCCATCCTGAGCTAGGGAAAAAAAGAGCACCACGCGTGGTGCTTGCCGATCCTGAAATTCCTGAGACCTCGTTAGCATTTATGTAGCGGACAAAGTTGGTGGGGTATTGATGAATTTTCAGCAAATCCAAAAACGCAATTTCCTGAGCGTCATCAGCAGGCAGTTGAATGACGCCGCATTGATCCCAGCGCACCGACGGTGACCTCCGATTCAATTCTTTAATTTCACGCAGCAATTGCAAAAAACTCGCCCGAGAGATGCGCGAAGCAAGGCTGTCATCCTTTGAAAGCATCGGCGAGATCACTGCCGCCAGATTTCCCGATGCACGCCGTGCGGCTCCCGCGCATTGTTCAACTACAAGAACGTCCCATCCCCGGCGCGCGATCGCCGCGGCAACCGATGTTCCGGCAAGCCCTCCTCCAATAATCACCACACGCCCGCGGCTAGAAATACTGGCTCCTTTGACAATCGATTTGCGTTGCGCAGAACCCGTATCCCTAGAAGCTGCAACCTTCCCCCGCCACTCGACGTCATTTTGCAGGCCCCATTTGATGACACGGCCACGAAAACCGCTGGACTCAATTTTCTTGATGAACGCATCGACGCCCGGCTGAGGTACATCTTTTGAGGAGATCCATAAATTTAGACGTGCACCAGTCGCAGCCGCTCTCGCAAAAGCACGACCCATCCACGCCTCTTGCTCGGGTTGGTCTTCGAGAAGAACCTCTGCTAAGATCCAGTCCACTCTCGCCCTGAGACGCGGCAGATAGAACCTTGCTTGCCCAAAACAAAGAGTGAGCACCACTCGGCCATCACAAATTTCAAACCGGTGCAATCCCGGCAATCCAGATGGCCATTGTTCACGCAACTCATCAATCCACGACTTCACCGCCGCGCCGCCATGATTTGACTCCACCGAAAATATGGGGTCTTGGCTGCATGCGATGTAATGAAGCTTGTTGCCATTCCTTTCTTTCGCCAGCCAACGCGTCAAAAACCGGAGAAATTTTCTCCCATTTCCAAACTTGGTATCGAGCACCACACACGGGCTTTGTTGGGATGACACGTCACTCGATGTACTCTCGGCAACGGTCTCGGCGAATTTATTTCCAGCATCAGACATGCAGAGCCAAGTTTAACGCTGCAACTCAATCTGCGAAATAGCATCATCGCCTAGTGCTCCTCGCCCGCTCACAGGTAGCCGGTCAATCGGCACAACTTCAGGGAGCGGTGCATCCGGATTTGACGCGCCCAATGCCTCGAACTTTCGAGCTGAAACCAGCACTCGAGTCTCAAAAGAACCGTTTGCCTTGTTAAACTGTTCAACGGCGTTTCCCAAGCTGCCCCCGAGTTTCACCAAATGCCCCGCAAAATCTCCTAGTCGCTTGTGCAACTCTTTACCAAGCGCACTAATGTCTGCAGCGTTTCGAGCAACTACCTCCTGCCTCCATCCGAAGTGCACCGCCCTCAAAAGAGCAATCAAAGTGGTCGGACTCGCAAGAATCACGCGCTTTTCCGCTGCATAACTGATCAGCTCCGGATCCTCCTCCAGCGCTGCGCTGAAGAATACTTCCCCAGGCAGGAACAACACAACGAACTCCGGCGCGGATTCGAATTGCTCCCAGTATGCTTTTTTAGATAGCTGATCCACGTGGGTTCGCACTTGCGAGGCGTGCCGCGCCATCAGTTCTCGACGCCTATTGTGCTCGGTGCTTTGTACGGCCTCGAGGTACCCCATCAGCGGAACTTTTGAGTCGACTACAACGTTGTTTCCGCCTGGAAGAAGAACACGCATGTCGGGCCGCAATCGTCCTTCAGTCGTCTCCACCGACTCCTGTTCGACAAAATCACAGTGCGCAAGCATGCCCGAAAGTTCGACTACACGGCGAAGCTGAATTTCCCCCCACCGGCCTCGAACTACCGGCGACTGCAACGCGTTGACCAAATTTGCCGTCTCCATTCTGAGTGCTCTCTGGGATTCATCCATTGCCCCCATCAGCGAACGCAGCCCCTCGTAGGCCCCCACCCTGTTTTTCTCAAGCTCACCGATCTTTTGGTCTACAGCCGCGAGCTTTTCCTTCAATGGTCCAACCAGATTCGAGATCGACCGCTCCTTGGCATCTAACTCCGCCTTTGCGCCGTCCGCAGTGCGAGCCATCCGTTCCTGTGCGATTTCCAAAAAGGTCTGGTTGTTTGCCCGCAACGCTTCTGCGGAAAGCGAGCGGAACGCATCTTCCATCCGCTGCTTGGCTTCCTCGAAAACTAAGCCGCGCTGTTCGCTTGCCGCGAGGCGCGCGCTAATTTCTCGGACCTCGCCCTCCCGCTCCCTGCCCTCCTCCGCCTTTGCATTAACACGCGCCAACTCGATCGCCTGCCTCGCCCATGTCCACACCAGCGCCGCCCCAATCATAAACGCCACAATACTAACTCCAAAGTATCCCAACAAAAAGCGCGTGGTCATAAAAGAATCAGTGAGTGCCACACACTTGCCCAAGGCGCACTTCAAAACAACCCGCCAGGCACCATCACGAACAGAGAATATTCAGGCGCAAGCCCTAGGCACTCCTTGTTAAGCCCTCATGGACAGTACGCACCGACCCTGCCAAGGGCTTCATTCATTGTAAATAGGGGTTGCTCGAGCGCTCCTCGCCGATCGTTGTTGCCGGCCCATGGCCGGGAAACACCCGTACTTCATCCCCCAGCGTCAAAAGCTTGTCACGGATACCCCCTAAAAGCAGGTCACGGTCGCCCCCCGGCAAGTCCCACCGACCGACGCCGCCCGCAAACAGAACATCCCCGCCGAACAGGATCTTTTCAGTTTTTTCCAGAAAACACAGGGACCCAGGGCAGTGCCCAGGAACCTCCAAAATTTGAAACTCTGACCCATTTATTTTCCAAGAGTCCAAGGCCCCAATTTCGGACCCCGCATCGATGGGCGCCACTTCCCACGCAAGTCCAAGCCTTTTGAAAAAAGACGGGTCGCTGACCATCTGCCAGGTGTCCGGATGGTAGAAAACCCTGCACCCATGTTCCTTCTGGATTTGAGCGGCATCCCACACGTGGTCAATGTGCCCGTGCGTCAAAAGCAGCGCCCTGACTGAGTAGCCCTCCCGCCGAAGCCAGTCAGCCGACCCTTCGGGCGCGTCAATCAGAAGCCCGGCTGCTGAAAGAAAGAAGCAATTCGTGTCAAACAGTCCGCCGGTAAAAGTGTCTACTTGAAGTGTCACCCCCTTTCCCTCCCAAGCCCGCCGCTCTTAGTCAACCCTGTTTGATACCGCCAGGCGCTCTCAGGCGGGACGAGACACCATTCCCGGGCGCCCTATTCTCCCCAATCCCTCTCCCACCTCTCAACGCTACGCGCAACTCACAAGTGCTCCGTATGCGTACCCACGGGACATTCTCCAGCTCTTTGCCCGAGCTAAGGCATCAGAGCCCGGCGGGTGAGGCCGAGAACCTAGCGGGCGCTGTGATCAAATGCTTGTCGGGAGGGGAATGCGCGAGGATTTTTGAAATAAACCTCCCCCTTCTTCCCGCCTTGCATCGTAGGAGGGGGAAACAGACTTTGCCGATGGCGCACGTTATGTCACCTTAACCTACCGGATTCACCGAGTATTCAGATAGCTCCACTACCACACCGCAACAGAAAGTTGAAAAGCCCGAAAATTCGGTACCCGCTGGCCCTCAGGTCATAGACTTACAGATGATGTATTGTCCACCGCTGGCCCAAGCGAAAGCCATACCCGAGAAAGATCTTTCCAAATGAAGAAGATGCTCCGTTCCCTAGCCCTCGCCGCCGTGGCGTTCGGCCTCCTATCCCCTCAATTCTCGCTTCCACTCTTCCAGCGGCTCCATGCGGCAGGAGAGCCTGATCCCGGCCAGATCACCGTCGCTGTAGCGAAGCTTCTGGAGGGCATCCACTATTCCCGCCAGCGACTGGACGACTCGATGTCAGAGAGACTGCTGAAAAACTATCTGGAGGCACTGGATTACAACCACCTCTTTTTCACTCAGGAGGATGTGAGCGCCTTCAACAAAGCGTGGAGCAAAAAGCTCGATGACGAGATTCTTGCGGGGCGAACACTTGCCGCGCACCAAATTTACGACATCTTCCGCCAGCGCGCTGATTCCAGGGTTGCTCTCGCTAAGCAACTACTCGAATCGAGCCTTTCGTTTGATGAGGACCGGTACGTTGAAATCAACCGGTCCAAAGTGGCGTGGCCCGAGGACGAAGCCGCAGCGGTGCAGCTTTGGACGGACCGCATCACCTCCGAGCTCCTTCAGGAAAAGTTCAGCAAGAAGAAAACGGATCCCATCCAGACCATCGCCAAGCGATATGACAGGTTTCTACGGGACCTGCAGGAACAGACTTCGGAGGACGTTTTAAAGACGTTTCTGCTTTGCTTGTCTCAAACTTACGATCCCCACTCGGATTACCTGAGCAAAACCGATTTAGAGCAGTTCGCAATCCAGATGCGCCTGTCGCTTTTCGGGATCGGCGCCAAACTAAGATCCGAGGAGGGCTATGCGAAAATTATTGAACTTGTTCCGGGCGGTCCGGCTCTAAAGAGCGGCAAAATGAAGGTTGGTGACCGGATCGTCGCGGTCGCACAGGGAGACAAAGAGTTTGTGGACTGCGTGGACCTGAAAATCGACAAGGTTGTCGCGATGATCAGGGGGAAAAAAGATTCAATCGTGCGCTTGCAGGTCATCCCCGTGGACTCGGCCACTGGGAGCGAAACCAAGGTCGTTGAAATCAAACGGGACGAGATTAAGCTCAAAGACGAGGAAGCGCGGGCGGAACTCATTGAGTGGAGCAAGCCAAACGGTCAGACCGTCAAGCTGGGGATGATCACCCTACCCTCTTTCTACGGCGAACCAGACAGGAATACCAACCCGAACGCCAAGAGCACCACGAGGGACGTGCTTGCCTTAATAAAGAGGCTCAAGCAGGAGGGAATCCAAGGCTTGGTGATGGACCTGCGCCGCGACGGGGGGGGATTCTTGGACGAGGCAGTCAGTTTGACGGGCCTCTTCATCAGGCAGGGCCCCGTTGTGCAGGCTCGCAGCTGGAACGGTGAGGTCGCAGTCTCGCGGGACAAAGACACAAAAATCGAGTACGATGGTCCGCTCGTGGTCCTCGTGAATCGTCAGAGCGCATCCGCCAGCGAAATTTTCGCAGGTGCGATGCAGGACTACAACCGGGCCATTGTGATTGGTGACAGCAAGACTTTTGGGAAGGGAACGGTGCAACAAATGATCGAGTTAAGTCGCGCGTTTCCCCCACTTGCCAACGGATCTGAAGCGGGCGCGGTTAAGCTGACTATTCAAAAGTTTTATCGAGTTGCTGGTGGCTCAACCCAACTGAGGGGAGTGGAGAGCGACATTGTTCTGCCCTCAATCTACGACCTACCTGACTTCGGAGAGGAATCACTGAAGGATCCCTTGGCATATGACACCTTTAACGCGCTTGAGTTTGATAAATGGGAAAAACCGCTTCACATCGGGGAGCTGCGCAAAAAATCGGAAACTCGGGTTCCACTGACTCCCGAGTTCAAATATGTGCTTGAGGACCTAGAAATCATCCGGAAAAGAACTCAAGAAAACCGGCTTTCGCTTAACGAGAAAGCAAGGCAGCAGCAAATGGATGAGGATAAATCACGAAAAGAAAAGCGTGATACCGAACGCAAGTCGCTCACAGCCGAGAAGCAGCCTCGCGCCTACAGGATCACCTTGGATAACGTCGACAAGAAGGGGCTCGCTGCGATCACCTTTGTGGAGCCGAAATCCGCCAAAGACTCGCAATCAACGTCTGAAGACGAGGACGCTCCGGCAAACGACACATCTTCAGAACCACAGACAGACAAAGATGGACGTCCCGTTTTCAAGGCGCCGCCGATTCGCCTCGATCCGGTCAAACACGAAACACTGAATATTCTGACCGACCTAATAGAGCTTACCAAAAGCGATAGCGGGCAAACGGCCAAACGTCGCTAGGGGCACCAGAAACTGGAGACCCCCAAGAAAAGGGTGGGTTCTCCAGCAGCTTTTAATTTGTGGTTAATTTCCGTCCATAAGGTTCCCTCCAGCCAGCGCCGGTGGGGGCTCCGATCCCATGTCATCTCGGGTCAATCCCGGAAAACTGTGGTCCGGTTTCCGTGGACAAAAACTCGATCAGCGAGGTGGTAGCGGAGCCCTCGCGCAAGAGCAAGGCGCTCGCAATCGCGCCCAAGACGAAGCAGGTCATTCTCCGTATGAAAATGCTCCACACGAGTTACCTCCTGCTCAATGATCGGGCCTTCGTCCAAATCAGCGGTGGCGTAATGACAGGTTGCTCCGATTAGCTTTACGCCCCGCTGATAAGCGCGCCGATAGGGATTGGCGCCGACAAAGGAGGGCAGGAAGCTGTGGTGGATATTCATAATTTTGCCACTCCACCTTGAGCAAAATTCACTGGGAACGACCTGCATGTAGCGGGCCAGAACGACGAGGTCCGCGGCATCCTCAGTCCAGATCTGCTCCATTCGGTCAAACGCAGCAGCCTTTGAATCCTGCTCCACTGGAATGTGATGAAATTTAAGCCCCTCGCGCTCCACCAACTCTCTGAGCGTTTCGTGGTTTGAGATCACGCACGGAATTTCGAATGCCAACTCCCCTGACCGCCAGCGCCACAAAAGATCAGCTAAGCAATGTCCTAGTTTACTGACCATCAGAACAACTCGGGGCTTGAGCTCAGCCGGCCGGATTGACCACTCCGCGGTCAGCTCCCTCCCTAGGGGTTGGAAAGCGGAGCGGAGCGCCTCCAAGCCACAAGTCAGGGTCTGGGTGTCGATCTCCATGCGTGCACAAAACCAATTCTCCTCCAGATCCGTAAACTGATGAACCTCCCTGAGATTGCCCCCGTGATCGGCGGCAAACTTTGAAATGAGCGCGAGCAGGCCAACTCGATCCGGACAGGAGACTCTCAAGAGGGTGGTAGGCATGTGCTGACTTCTGCCATGAGATGCCCGTTCACAAAATCAATTTTTCAAAAGCCCTCTCGAGCTTCCCCCAGTTGAGGGGGAAACATTGTCGAATTTCGCCACAAGCGGCCCTCAATCCAAACCGAAAGGGCACCTCCCTCTCCATGCTGGTCAAGAAATCGATTGGATTTTCGGCTGATTAAGTCTCCACTGCTTAAGAGATGGCTGCCACCGAATCCAAACACCTTAGTCTGGGCCTCGCTCTCCCGAAATTCTCTCTTCCCGACGTTCGATCCCGGACCCTAGTGTCCGGCTCAGAATACGAGGGAAGGCCTGTTTTGGTGATTTTTCTCTGTGCCCACTGCCCGTATGTGGTGCACGTTGCGCCGGAAATAGCCCGAGTCGCAAAGGATTATGCGCAAACTTCATTGGCGATTGTAGGTATCACCTCTAACGACATCGCCGCCTACCCTCAAGATGCGCCCGAACCAACCGCGATCTTTGCTGAAAGTCAGGGTCTTACTTTTCCAGTTCTGTTCGACGCTACCCAGACCGTCGCCCACTCTTTTTCCGCGAGCTGCACACCAGACTTTTACATTTTTGATTCCGCCCATCGTTTAGCCTATCATGGACAAATGGACGATTCACGGCCAACGCGAGGCCCCGACCGGCCGGGACAAGGCACCCTCGACGGGGCATCCCTCAGAGACGCGTTAAATCGGGTGCTCGACGGGCAGAAGCCGCCGGCTGATCAGAAAACCAGCATCGGATGCAGCATCAAATGGCTGCCAGGCAATGAACCCGTCTTTGCGGGATCCAAGGCCTAACCTTAGAAATCCATAGGAAACGCCATGGCCTCAGACGTTGTTTATTTTGATCTGGAAACCCAGCGAACGGCGAACGACGCGGGCGGATGGGACAAAAAGCGAGACATGGGAATGTCGCTCGCGGTGACTTATTCGACCGCGTTGAGCGAATATCGAATTTATTTGGAGAAGGATGTAAACGAACTGGTGGACCAACTGATGCGCGCAGATTTGGTGGTTGGATTTAACGTGATAAACTTCGATTATGAAGTTCTAGCTGCGTACACGATCCTTGATTTGGCGCACACCGCACGAACGCTTGACCTAATGGTTGAGGTTGAAAAACAACTTGGGCACCGCCTTGGACTTGATGCAATCGCCTCGGCCACACTGGGTGTTGGAAAAACCGGAGATGGTTTGGACGCGATCCGGTGGTGGAGAGAGGGCAAGTTGCTTAAAATCGCGGAGTACTGCTGTTTCGACGTAAAATGCACGAAACTTGTCCATGAACACGGCGCCAAGCACAAAAAATTGAACTTCGTTGACAAATTCCGGAACCGCCGGACGGTGGAGGTGGGGTGGAGCTGAAAAGTGCGGTTTTCAGAGAAAAATCAAGCTTTTGCCTTGCAGCAGCCGCCGATTCAGAATAGGCGGCTTCTAGGTAATTCTCTTTTAGAGAGATTCCACCTGCACTTCGGGGACTACAGCCGAAGCGCAGCCGAGCCGCAGGCAATGTCTGCGAACTGTAGGAAAGACAACCAAGTACCTTCCGTAAGCTCTCCGGCATAGGAACTTAACCAAATACTTATTATACAAATCCAGCAGTATCGTGTAAATCAGAGGATCCGTGCGCGCGAGGTGCGCGTGATCCTAGCCGCCTCCGGACAGCAACTTGGAGTCATGAAAATCCAGGATGCCCTACGTGCAGCCCAACAAGCGGGACTGGACCTCGTAGAGGTGGCCCCAACCGCCGTTCCCCCAGTTTGTCGCATCGTCGACTTTGGAAAGTTCAAGTATGAGCTGGCCAAGCACGAGAAAGACAAGAAGCACGCCACCAGCAAGCTCAAGGAAATCAAGTTTCGAGTCAACATCAGCGGACACGACTACGAAACAAAGCTCCGCCACGCTGAGGAGTTTCTAGACAAGAACAACAAAGTTCGTGTCCAACTACAATTTCGTGGCCGTGAAAATGCCCACAAAGAACTAGGCATGGTGCTGATGAAGAAAATCAGCGAAGACCTCCTTCTGATGGCAAACGTTGAGCAACCTCCGAAGCTCATGGGGAGGGCAATTACAATGACTTTAGCTCCCCTCCCCGCAGGCAAGCGCAAACGGCGATTCGCGAAAGTAGACGTACTCCCTGAAGACGTTTTCGACGAGGAAGACGACGATCAAGAAGCCATTGACGAGCCCGAGACGAGCGACGTGGCGTCTTAAGACGACAACTTAGTAGGCGTTTTCAGAAAGAGCCCGCACCTTTACGGGCTCTTTTTTTCCAAGTAACTCCACTGTCAAAAACAGCAGTTGACGAACTCCGTACAATCCAGAGCATGTCAGGATATGAGTCACATGACATCCCCCCTCGTTCTCGCCTCTACCCTGGCCCTAAGTTTGATTGGAGCCGGTTCCCTGCTGGCTGCCGCTGGAGGCTACGAATTCCAGCCGAATTTCATCACCCCACCAGCCGGCAGTGAAACTATCGGAAACGGACACGGCGAAATTCAAGTGGATTCAGCCGGAAACATTTATGTGAGCGTCGAGGGCCAGGAGGCGGGCGGCATGCATGTCTATTCTCCTGACGGCAAATTTTTAAAACACCTACGCCTTCCTCATACCTTACATGGCTTCTCGATCCGCAAATCATCCGAAGGAGAATTCATATTCGCCGCCGTCCTAAGCGAAGGAAAAGTAATCAAGGCAAATTTAAACGGCGAAATACTTCTGGAGATCCCTAAGACGTCGTTCCCTGCGGAAATCGCCAACCCCGTTGCCATCACTCTTAAGGACGGGACAGTCCTCACAGGCAAGCTGCCAATGGACGAAGGATCTGCAGTCTCATTCACCCTCAGCGACGGTTCCACCAAAAAGGTCGAGAAGGCGGACATCGCCCAAAAAGCATCCTTTACGCTCAAGAGCGGGCAGAAGGTAGACGGCATCAACCCGACTATCACAGACAGCTCGATCACGCTTACCGTCGGAGGGAAAACCAACACATTTCAAAAATCCGACATCGGATTGAAGGATGGCAAACCAGCCATCACCGAGTCACGCGCAGAGACACGCGGTTCACTCAAGCTCACCAGTGCAGATCAGGCTCCGAATGGCGACATTTACGTCGTGGATGGATACGGCACCTCGTGGATTTTCATTTTTGATAGCAAGGGCAATTTCAAGAAGCAGTTCGGAGGCCCCGCCCAGCCGTTCGGACTGGCTAACTGTCATAAAATTCACGTGGACAACCGATTCTCGCCGGCTCGCATTTTTCTATGTGACCGCGGAAACAAAAGGATCATGCACGCGTCTCTGGAGGGCGAACTACTCGGAGTAATCGCCACAGGACTGCGCAACCCGAGCTCCGCGTCTTTTTACGAAGACCACGTTGTTATTGCAGAAATCGCAGGGCGCGTGTCCGTATGGGACAAAGAAGGTAAATTGGTTACAGAACTCGGGACGAATGACACCCCGGGACAAACCAACACCCCCGGAGTCCCGCCGGCGGATTGGAGGGACAATATTGTCACCTCGCCCCACGGAGTGACGTTTGATACCAAGGGAAATATCCTTGAAACGGAGTGGAACAAATGGGGTCGCGTGCTGAAATGGACGCGTAAATGATGCGTCGTCCTGCCGTCTGCGCGACGCAGCGTAGGCTGCTTATTTCCAGCGTCTTTATATGTCTCTGCATCTGGGGGGCATCCGCCTCTGCTCACTCTGACGACATTATCCTCGCAAGGGTTATAAGCGGCCAAGACGCCGAGGTCTCGGTTGAGTTAACAGTCGAGGCTTCAAAAAACCCGCACCTCTGTGCGGCCGAGAACATAGCAGACGCTTTAGGGAATTCCCTGCAAGTACAACTTCCAAGCGGCAAGCACTGGCTTCTGCGGGAGATGGGAGCCGCCAGTGTTTCGCTTTCAAGTCGATTCGAACATTTGGCTCCTGTTCCCGTTTCACATGACATCACAGGAGGTCCATCTGAATTGGTCACGGCAAAGTGGACTTGGCGTCCAAGCGAAAGCCCGTTGCAGTTCAAAGTTCCAGAAGCGAATCCCAATACCGTTTTGCTTTGGAACATCACATCAGAATCCGAGGAACCGCTGCCCGGATGGCGGCTGTTGATATCAGGCGATCAATCTGCCCCGATCCATCTCGGCACCGACCCGCATCCGTTGCGGTGGAATTGGAAAGCAAAGAGTGCACTTGGAATTGCTGCGGGTGGGCTGCTTCTAAACCTCGCCCTTTTAGTTCACAAAACGAAACATAAGCCGCTTTCTTGAGCGGGATTTTTCATCTACAAGCACGGTGCTTCATTCATGCCGCTTCGCGATGCTTCTTAAACTCGCGAGCAAAAGCCCACTTTTGTGTTTTCCTCACTTCAATCCGGATCCTACTTTGCCCGCACTAGGAGGCTGAATTCTCTGGGCCTGGCGAACCTACTGCTTTCCATCGGCATAGCGTCCCTGGTTTGTAGTTGTGTGAAAAGCGTCTCCCCCGCTTCACCTTCATCG
>CAMDSZ010000035.1 GCA_945906945.1 Akkermansia muciniphila | reverse complement strand
GCACGAGATTTCTGGTTGGGACCGTTCGAAGAAGGTTGTCTTCGTGTGTCATCACGGAATCAGAAGCATGGATGCGGCTGCTTATTTCGCGGGGCACGGCATGGAAAACGTCCGGAGTATGAAGGGTGGAATTGATGCTTGGAGCTGCGAGGTGGATGCGACTCTCCCGCGCTACGAGTTGGAATGAAATTTCCTTTCAAGGGTCAGGGCCGCTTACAGACGATCAAGATACGGGAGTAGACATGGATAATCATAATAATCTTCAGGCACGGATTCAGGACGCGCTTGCCGCCAAACGCAATCTAGGTGAGATGAGCGACGCGGATTCGGTCGGCACTGCAGGTTCAGCCGATTGCGGCGACATGTTGAGGATGTGGTTGAAGTTTCGGGAAGATGAACACGGACGGAGGGTGATCGATCGTGCAACCTTTCAGACGTTCGGTTGTGAGACTGCGATCGCTGTTGCCAGCGTGGCCACCGAGTTGCTCGCGGGGAAAACGGCCCAGGAGGCCATGGATCTTTCGGGTGAAGAGCTTGCGGCCCCGCTCGGCGCGTTGCCGCCGATGAAAATCCACTGCGCACAGCTTGTCGAAGGCGCTCTCCGTAATGCTCTGGAGGCCGGCGCATCTGTCCAACTCAAGAAAACAGATTCACTCTCAACTGCCATTGCGGTGAGCGAACTCAACGCCTCTGCAGGCGCATCCCCTGCGTCTCCCACTTTGCTCGAAAATTTGCGTTCTGGTCTGAATTCAAGTGGGAAGGTGAAGGTGGTTCTGAAGTCCAGTTTGCAATAAAAAATCCCCTGAAAAACACCCGAGATTCCCGACGGGAAGTTTGAGTCCAATAAAGGAGACAATGATCATGCACGAAAACACAGAGAAGGTTCTATTAAGGGATTGCGAAGCGATCCGCATTCCAAGCGGTGAGGTCATCAGACTTGCGAAGGGCGTTTCAGTGATGATTACGCAGGCGCTCGGTGGCAGTTATACGGTGGCAACATCCGAGGGGCTGGCTCGAATCACCCATGAAAATGCAGATGCATTAGGGGTTGAAGCGCCCATTGCTACTCCTGAGGTCGCCCAAGGTGCCGCAGGTACGCCCGTCAATGAGACGTCGGTCTGGGAGCAGCTGAAAACCTGTTATGACCCCGAAATCCCAGTGAACATTGTGGACTTGGGGTTGGTTTACGATTGTGCCGTCGAGCAGCAAGACGGAGAGAGTGCAAAGGTTCAGGTCAAGATGACTTTAACGGCTCCAGGTTGTGGAATGGGACCGGTGATCGCGCGTGAGGCGGAGCAGAAGATTCTTTCAATTCCCGGGGTAAGCGATGCCTCTGTTGAAGTGGTGTGGGATCCGCCATGGAATCAGGCAATGATCAGTGAGGTGGGTAAAATGAAGCTTGGGTTGATTTAAAGTCCTCCAGAAGTTTCTCTTTGAGGGCAGTCAACTGGTGGCCCGCTTCTTCGGGATAGGCTGAACTTGTCGCTTTTAGATTTCATGAAGGTCTCATTTCCTCTTTCGCTCGCCGTCGTTTTCCTTTCGATGGCGGGTTTACCCCTTGCCGCCAATCCCGAGACGCTCGCGCCTGCCAAGCAAGCGGCCGTTTCCCCAAAGCAGGCTGCGGTTCCACCGGAATTCGTCGCCATCACCGATGATCCTTCGCTGCCGAAGGTGCTGTTAATGGGCGACTCGGTTTCCATAGCGTACGCACTTGAGGTTCGGAAGGCTCTTAAAGGAAGAGCGAACGTGCATCGGGTGCCTGCAAACTGCGGCTCCACAAAGACCGCGCTGGGTTCATACGGGCTTGTGCGTTGGATCGCAGACGAACATGCGAAATGGGATGTCATCCATTTCAACCACGGGTTGCACGACCTTTCGTACCGGTTTGCAGACGATGCGGACAAGGATAAGGATGGAAACTATGCGACCCCATTTAACGGAGGGCATCCCAATGTTTCGCTCTCGGAATACGAAGCAAATCTTAGGGCGGTCGTTGCCCGCTTAAAGCGCACCGGTGCGAAGCTGATTTTCGCCAGCACCACTCCCGTTCCTGAATGTGATGCTGGAAAATACGTTAAGGATTCTGAGCTGCCTTACAACGAGATTGCGCACCGAGTGATGGCTGCGGAGGGTGTGCTCTGGAATGACTTGTGGGCCCACGTGAAGCCGGATCAAGAAAGATTACAGGGCAAACGGAACGTGCACTTCATGCCCACGGGCTCTGCGTTCATGGCGATGAAAGTTTCCGAATCCATCGGCGCAGCGTTGGCGAACCCTGCGGACGCCAATGCAACAAAGAGTGTGAGCGCATTAAAGGAGAAGGTTTCAAGCGCCGCGCTTCCAATGAGCGACGCGGACTGGCTCCGGTCCAAGGGTTCGTTGATTTTTCATGATGCATTCGAGCGCGAGGAGGAAGGCAACGGGATGCATGGGATTGGCAATGGTTGGGAGAGCGCAACTGCTGACAGGGTTCCGCATATCAAACAGGCTGATCTGGATGGCGGAGTTCTAAAGGTCGCGAGTGCCTCCAAGGAGGCGGGCCACCAGGCTCATATTCACCATGACGCGGGCTTTGCAGACGGCGGTGTGATTGTTCGGTTCAAGTTTCCGGGTATCAACAAAGACGAGACGCTGCAGCTGGGTTTTGTAGACCGTGAGGAGAAGGGGTTACACGCGGGGCATCTGTGCTACGGTATTCTAAACGGAGGCGGCATCACCCTCGTAGACCACAAGACGGGGGTCATGAATTTGGCAATACGCAGCCAACGCCAAGCGTATTTGGATCGGAAAGAGCCGCTGCCGGCTGAATTGGATGCACTTTTGAAGCGCAAGCAGATCGTGGTGCCATGGACTCTTGACCACGAGTGGCACGAACTGGTTTTGGTGACCGAATCAGATGAAATGCGTCTCAGTCTGGATGGGAAAGAGCTGGCGCGTCATCGCTCTGATGGATTCGCACACCCGATGAAGAGATGGTTCAGTTTTCTGGCAAACAACACCGTTTGGATAGAGGACGTGAAAATATTGAAAGTGCGGTAAATCCCACTAAGGGATTCGTTGGGCGAAGGCGTCGCGAAATCTGCGAAAAACAGCGAAAAGGGTTACAATTGCGCCCGTTTTGCCTTTTCTCAGGCAATCGGCGGTCTTTGATTGGCAAATGAACGCTTCCTTTATTCGAACGCTCGCGGCGGTTGTTTTTTCGGTTTCCTGTGTGCCTATCGCCAGTCGGGCGGAACAGGTCGGTCCATGGGATTTGGATGCTCTCAAAACACAGGTCCCTGACATGCACTGGGAGCGTCGGGATCAACCAGTTCACTCGCTGCTTTACGCGGGAGAGAAGTTCAAAGGGAAGGCTACAGAAGTTTTTGCGTTTTACGCGTCGCCCGCCACCCTTGGAGCGGTGTCTTCAAGCGGTAAGTTTCCAGGGGTCGTATTGATCCACGGGGGAGGGGGAACGGCGTTTGCCGAATGGGTTTACCTATGGGCAAAGCGCGGGTACGCAGCGATCGCGATGGATTTGAGTGGCTCGCGTCCGCCAGATCCGGCGGTGGATGTGAATGGGGTTGTCAAGGGAAATGCGCAGAAGCCGGACACGCGTACGCGCCTTGCGAATGGCGGTCCGGACCATGGGCATGTGGAGAAGTTTGATTCGATTGGAGGAGATGTCAGTGATGACTGGCCCTTTCACGCGGTGGCCTCGGTCATGCGTGCGCATACGCTGCTGCGGAGCTTCCCTGATGTGGACGCGGAACACACCGCCGTGACGGGTATCAGTTGGGGCGGTTATACAACGTGTTTGGTGGCGTCTCTCGACAATCGATTTAAGGCGGCGGTGCCCGTTTACGGCTGCGGTTTCCTGCACGAGGGCGAATCCGTTCAGAAGCCCGGCATCGACAAATTGGGCGAACGGCGTGAGTTGTGGGTGAGGGAGTACGATCCAGGCAGTCACCTCGGCCGGTGCAGAGTGCCAATCTTTTTTGTCAACGGCACCAACGACGTCCATTATGTCTTGGATAGTTACCAGAAAAGTTATGCGGTCGTGCCTGGTGAAAAACAGATTCGCATACAAGTGAAGATGCCGCACGGCCATCCGCAGGGCTGGGCAGCGAATGAAATCGGATGGTTTATCGATTCCAAGTGTCGTTCGGGAACGCCGCTGCCAGCTCCGGGTAAGCCGTTGCTTCTCGCGGATCAGGTTCAAGTCGAATGCATCACTTCAACCGCGCTTTCGACCGCACAGCTTCATTACACATCGGATGACGGAGTCCGCTCGAAGCGGGAATGGGTTTCGCTACCAGCGAAGATTGAGGGACGACGGATCATAGCCCCCCGTCCACCAGAGGCTGCAAACACTTGGTTTGTGAGTGTCACAGACGAACGGGGCGCCATGGTAACCACAGCACCTGAATTGAATCCTTGAGGCTATTCTGATGCTTGTGCTGCGGGGCCTGAATATTGGAATGAGAAAACATATTATCCAAGGAGACGTCGCCCGATGACTTCAAAGGCATCAAAAACACTTTCCAGATTCTGCGCGACTCACCTGTTAACAACCTTATGAAAGAAAACATTTGGCAGTGTATCCAGTGGGGCATTATCGGAGTTCTCGCATGCGGTTACTCCGGCTTAGCGTTGGCGGAGGCCCCTGGGTTTGATCGGCGACATTGGCAGGATGATTTCTCTGATCTCGCGCGTTTCTCGCGCGATTGGACGCCATACGGATTTTTAGCAGAGGGAATCGATGCAAAGCATCCCCTGGGGAAGACCGTGTCTGGGGCGCAGAGTAGGCCTGATTGGTGGCGATTGACAGAAGGCGCGCTTTGCGCGCGGAACTTCAAGGAGGAAAAGCATTCCGCGGGCCTTACTCATCTAGTTGCGGGCCGTGACATCCGCCTGAGCTGCCGTGTCCGTCTGCCTGCAGCAGGCATGGCGCAATTTACCTTTCGTGGCGACAATCCGATTGTAGAGCGAAATTTTCACCTCGCTGTTTGTCGCTTTATGACAAACGGAGTTGCTGCCGCGGACAACGACGTGATTCATCCAAAGGACTCAGCGGAGGCGCAGGCCATGAAGGCGAAGGGAGAATGGAATCGAAAGTTTTTCATCGCCAAGACGGAAAGCATCCAGATTGCGCCGGATGTTTGGCACGAAGTGGCGATTGAATTGCGCGGGCTCGAAATGACGGCTTATGTGGGAGGAAAGAAGGTGTTGAACTACAAAACGCTTTGCGGGGACTTAGAAAAGACGAGCATCGGGCTCGCGGGGGGCAGCAGCAGGATGGAGGACCAGCAGACCTGGTTTGACAATGTCTGCTTTGAGCCTCTGGAATAGAAAAGCTTTCATTCGCACACGAGATGGCAACAGAGCGTCCTTCCATCGTGGTCGTCGGCTCGCTGAATGTGGATTACACTTTGCGTGTTTCGCGTCTTCCGGTGCCGGGCGAGACGCTAAATTCGCGAAGTATGCTCACATGCTTTGGCGGCAAGGGAGCAAACCAAGCCGTTGCTGCTGCGCGCGCCGGTGCTCGCACGGCAATGATCGGCTGCGTGGGTGCGGATGAATCCGGGACGCGTTATATTGAGGCGCTCGCGGCCGAGGGAATCGACACCTGCGGTATTTCACGATCGGAAACACCCACTGGGATCGCATTGATAGCGGTGGATGACGCCGGCGAGAATTCGATCATTGTGAATCCGGGTGCTAATCACGAGATCACCCTTGCAGGTATTGAAAGGCATGCCGAGCTCATCCGTGGAGCCGATGCACTGCTTTTGCAGCTTGAATGTCCATTGCCGGTGGTGCGGCGTGCGGCTGAAATTGCAAGGACTGCTGGCGTCAGGGTGATCTTAAATCCGTCACCGCTCACGGATGCCTTTCTCTGCGAACGGTTCGAGGTTGATGTCCTCGTAGTGAACGCCGGGGAGGCGCAGAGAGTTGCGCCGGAGCGTGATTTAAAAGAGGCGGCGTGCCGCGAACTAATTATCACCCGCGGTGCTGAGAGCACATTGAGCATCACCGCAAATGGTGTGAGGGAGTTTTTCCCACCAAAGATCACTCCAATAGACACGGTGGGTGCTGGCGATGCTTTTACAGGGGCATTTGCTGTCGCGTACAGCGAGGGCAATCCAAACGCCATTGCGTTCGCGAATGCAGCCGGAGCGCTCGCGACGCTAAAGGCTGGCGCGCAGTCTTCAATCCCGAGGCGTACCGAAATCTTGTTGATGCTGTAGTTTGGTCCAATTAGACTCGAATCGGTACTGCAGACGTTCAGTGAGCGGAACAGGTTGAGAGCGGGTTTGCTCCCTTGTTTACCGACTCATTGAGTTCATCAACCGCTTTGTCGCTTATCAGTGAGAACGCAATCCGGGTTCCGATTTTTACGAACTGCACTTTGAGTCTGCAGCCTTGTTCGCATGTTAGCGAAATTAAGGCACGCCTCGTTGTTCCAGTGATCCAAGGGGACGCCGTTAGGGATTCTGCGTGGTTTTCGCTGCCGTTGCTGTGCCGATGTTCAAGCCGGCAAGCCATGGCGAGCTGATCTGCGGAGGCATTCCTCCGAAGGGTTGGTAGGCGGGCAACTGGATCACACTCATACTGTGGTTTTGACCTGCAATAAAAAACAGCGTCTGAGCGCAGTCCTCGCATTGAATCATCGTGCGGCGATGCTCGGCGGTGGGTAGCACTGGGCGCTTGTCCACAATCGGGGTGTTGGCCTCGCCCGGCGCGTATTCGGAGAGGACGATTCCCCGTGCGTTAAGCTGGGCCCGCGCTGTGAAGAGAAGCCCGTGGACGGCCCACTTGCTCGCCGTGTAGGGAACGCCTGCATAGCTATCAAACCCGTGTCCCGCTGTAGAAGACACAACGACGATCTTCCCGTGCCCGCGCTCAGCCATCGGTCCCGACACTGCGCGGATCATGTTGACAACCCCAAGGACATTGATGTCCATGACCTGTTGCCACGTTGCCTCAGATGCGACACGTGTTGGATCTGCATGCGCCATAAAACGGTCCGCCGTGTTGATTCCCGCGGTATGAACCAGAACGTCAGGCGCGCCTTTCAATAAAACTTCATCCAATGCCGATTTCACGCTCGCCGAATCCGAGACGTCGCAGCGCACCGGAATAATCAGCTCTGAAAGTTTTGCGGTATCACGTAGCGACTCAATGGTTCGTCCAAAAACAAAGGTCATAGCGCCGGCTTCTGCAAATAAACGCGCAGCCGCCTGCCCCATGCCCCCGGCTCCACCAGTCACAATCACAATCTTCCCTGTCCAGTCCGTATTCATCCAAGAATCTTAACGAACGCTATCATCGAGTCCAGTGCCCTCGCGGTCTAAAGGTTTTTTCCGAAACAGCGCAACTGAGGGAAAGCTTGGGCGTTTAATAGCCACTCCTGTAAGAAACGGTTTCTGCCACCCTTATGAAAACACACTCCCTGCTGCTTGCTTTCGCTGCTTTCTGGTTCGTTCCTTTGTCAATGTTGCAGGCGGACGCGCCGGTGCGCAGGCAGCCAAACATCCTCCACATCCATGCAGACGATCACCGCCCCGACGGCCTGCATGCTCTTGGAACAAAGCTTCTGCATACGCCTAATCTAGACGCACTGGTGGAGAGGGGAACCTCGTTTACCCGCTGTTATACGATGGGCTCGATGAGCGGTGCGGTTTGTCAACCAAGCCGTACGATGATGCTCACCGGAAAATCCTGGCTTCGCATTCCAGCCGCGAAAACTTCATTGAAGGAACTGGATGCCTCCACTTTCCTGCCGCGCGTGATCGCTGCCGCCGGGTATCAGACATTTCATGTGGGCAAAGGAGGAAACGAGTTCACTCCCGGTCTCCAGTCATTTGGCCAAAACATCACAATGAACGACCATGCTCTGGATCAGCGCCGCGGATCCAGCGAGCGTCATGCGGATGCTGTCCTCAAATTTTTAGATGAACGTGAGAGAAATAAACCGTTCTACGTTTACCTTGCCCCTCCGGTGCCTCACGACCCGCGGGTTGCCGCCCCAGAGTTCATGGACAAGTACTCGTCAAAAGATGTTGTTTTATCCAAAGCGTTCATGCCGGTGCATCCCTTTGACAACGGCGAGATGACTGTTCGCGACGAAAAGCTCGCGCCATGGCCTCGCACGGTCGAAGACACCAAACAGCAAATTGCCGACTATTACGCCTGCGTCACTGGTCTCGACCATCACGTTGGACGTATCATCGAGCGCCTGCGGAGCGAAGGTCAGCTCGAGAGCACGATTGTTGTCTTCAGCGGAGACAACGGGCTTTCCCTGGGGGAACACGGATTGTTTGGTAAACAGAATCTTTACGAATTCGGAGGAATGCATGTGCCTCTGGTGATTGCTGGCCCCGGAATACCGAAGGGTGAAACCGGCGCTCTTGTTTACTTGATGGATTTACTACCGACGTTTGCCGAACTGGCGGGTGCCAAGACTCCGGAAGGTGTCGAGGGAAAGAGTCTGGTTCCGGTGATCAAGGGGAGCGAATCGAAGGTGCGCGATGCGCTTTACACGGCGTACAAGAATTGCCAGCGAGCGGTGCGCAATGAACGGTGGAAATTGATCCGATACCCTCTGGTGAACGTCACTCAGCTCTTTGATTTGAGCATTGACCCTCTGGAACTGGAGAATCTTTCGGACAAGCCTGAGCACGCGGACAAGTTGGAGGAAATGACATTCCTACTCGAAAAAGAAATGAAAACATACGGCGATGATGCTCCGCTCGTGGTGGCGGATCCTGCTCCGGCCAAATGGGAGCCTCCCGTGCAAAGCGATGTAGCGAGAAAAGGCAAGCTTTGAGACCTCAGCGGGACGCGACGCGACCGGGACTGAATTCGAAGCGACATCAATCCTGGGGGGGCGCGCGGCGGTTCATCTGTGCGTTACTGTCATGCCGAATCTCTCGCTGATTACTTCCGTGATTGGATTGAATCCAATGGGGAGGAGGGAAGGGGAAGAAGTGGGGGGACGAGTAACCGCTTGCTCCGTAGGCGCGGCTGGCTCAACTACAGCTCCGATGGTCGCTCGTGTTCCACGCTCAGTTCCGCTCCAGGGAAGGCGCTCGTAAACCACGGTCTCCCGCTCGTTCGCAGGTCGGGACCCTGAGCAAAGGTCGAATCGAAGAAGGAGCGTCGATCCGAGGGAAAGAGGTCGAAACGCGGCACGTAAGGATCGCGCGATGCAATGCTGTCCAGCGAAAGGGGTAATCCCTTAGGCAGGCGAGGCAAAGCCACTGGTCATGATCAAATGGGTGAGAAAAGTGGCTTCGGCTTTCCGACATGAGCGATAGAAGCTGGCTTTATGGCTCATGATATGTGTGATATTTGAGGTAAAAACAAGGGGCTTTTGCATCATGAATGACCGACCTCACTGGAACTGGCAGCAAACAGATTGGCCTGAGTTCCGTTTCGACCGCAGCAAAGTGGATGCACTGGAGGCTGAGTTCCTGCGGCAATCAGGGGTCTTCTCCGGTTGCATCCGCCACATTGGGGAAGGCGACCTAGAGCAGATCACCGTCGAGCTCATCAGCGAGGAAGCCCTCAACACCTCCGAGATCGAGGGCGAGATTTTGAATCGCGACAGTCTGCAGTCCTCCATTCGCCGCAACTTCGGGCTTGCCGCGGATGGCCGCAAAATCTCGCCCGCAGAACAGGGAATTGCCCAAATGATGGTGGAGCTTTACCGCGAGTTCGATGCACCAATGTGTGATGCGTTGCTCTTTCGCTGGCACGAATCACTGATGAGCGGCAGGCGTGATCTTGCCAATGTTGGCGGCTATCGCACCGGTTCCAGTCCGATGCAGGTGGTGTCAGGGCCGCTTCACGATCCCAAAACCCACTTTGAAGCGCCGCCATCGGCAGCGATTCAGGCCGAAATGGAGCGCTTTATGCAGTGGTTTACACGCACATCGCCGGGGGGGGAGGCTCCGCTGCCCATCCTGACCCGCGCTGGGATTGCGCATCTCTACTTCGTTAGCATCCACCCGTTTGAAGACGGCAATGGACGGATCGGCCGAGCCATCTCAGAGAAAGCCATTTCGGAAGGATTGGGGCACGCTCAGCTCATCGCCCTGTCACTGTCGATCAATCGCGGCCGCAAGATTTACTACGAGCTGCTGGAGCGTAGCAACAAGGGGAACGAGATCACCGCCTGGCTTGTCTATTTTGCGCGGACAGTTCTCGATGCTCAGGCGTACTCACAAGAATTGGTCGAATTCCTAATCGCGAAGACCAAGTTCTATGACCGCCTGCGAGGTCAGTTCAACGAACGACAGGACAAGGCCATCGCCCGTATGATGCGCGAGGGCCCGAGTGGTTTCAAGGGAGGCCTCAGTGCCGAAAACTACATCCGGCTCACCGGCACTTCGCGAGCCACGGCTACCCGTGACTTGCAAGACCTCGTAGAGAAGAGAGCCCTCGTTCGCACCGGAGCTCTCAAGGGCACCCGGTACCATCTCCCCCTTTGTAGGCAGTGAGGTCGAGAAATCCGGCCCCCACAAGTGTGGGAGACTCGCAAAAAGGTCTTCACCGAGTCTCTGGTGCGGCGGACGATGAACGACATCTTGGAGCGTTTACCGGTGCGTTACTGTCCTACCCATCGGTCGCCGATTACTTCCGTGATTGGATTGAATTCAAAAGGGAGGAGAAGGCTGAGAAAACACTTCGGAAGCACATTCAGACTGCGAGCCACTTTCTCTCTGCTCTGGGGGGCGAAAGCTCAGCTGTCGATGGACGCAATTGTTGGGGCCGACCTTCGGCTTTGGCGTGACTCGCTGCTCAAAGAGGGGCGATCAGGCACAACGGTGAATGATTTGGTCAGGGTGATCTCCTTCGTTGCACTGCGTTGGCCATTCATGAAATGGGTGCATTAATCTACGGCGAAGTCTTCTGCCGATTCGCCCTACCGGCTTCCAGAGAGGTGAGCACATCATAGCCCAGCGACCGGAGCTGCTCGGCCGCTCCCAGATGAAAGTTTTCATTGGAGTAAAACTTGAGCCGCACGATTCTCAATTCCGGATTGATGGAGCGTCTGACGGCTTTTGACGAAGAGCAGAAAATCCAACAACTCCCTTTGCACCGGTTCTGGCGAGGATTGGATTTCTGCCCACAATGTTTGCGTCACATCGCGCATCGATGTGAGCGGATTCCAAATTCAAGCAGGGAACAACCGGCAAACCTCGCCCAGCGCTTTCACAGCATTCACGCAACGGGTTCGCTCGCGAAGTTTTCGCGGGCGGGTACACGGGGAGATGAGGTCGACGGCCATCGGGCTCGTGCCGGGTGATCCGGGGCGGGGGTTGGAACGGCTACGCGGGGGACTGTACGGTTACCTACCGCTGCGAGTACGTCCCGGGGTTGAGCAGGCGGGGGGCGTGGAGTACTTGGTGCTGTTGGCTCAGGAGGCTCCGAAGACGTTCGTGCCGCTATTGATTAAAACGATGCCACCGGAGCCGAAGGTGCCGCAGGAGGGCGGACTGAACATCCACATCGACCTGACGTTTGGGGGGGGCTGGCCTGGCAGGCACCTGCCTTCAGGGATGACGCGCCCGACCTTTAGTCCTCTATTGTTGTGAAGCTTCTGAAGTTTTGGTACCTTGCCCACATGATTGCCATCTCAGACATCAAACAAATGAGTGTGAGCGAGCGGCTGCGGACCATTGAAATCCTCTGGGATTCATTGCGCTCGGATGACTCTGTTGATTCTTGTGCGTGGCATGGCGATGTTCTTCGTGCAAGAAGGGCCAAGGTTGAGGCTGGAGAAGGCGTCTTTTTAAGTATCTCCGAACTGAGAACCCGGCTTCAGCAGTCGGCTTCATGAAACCCGTTTTCGTCCTATCGGATGCAGCGGAGGACCTAGAGCTTGGAAAAGCCTTCTACGAGTCTCAGGAAATCGGAATCGGGGACTACTTTGTAGACTCGCTCCTTTCGGATATTGAGAGCCTACGGTTGTTTCATGGCATTCACAAAATGGATTTCGGATTCTACAGAATGCTGTCCAATCGGTTCCCTTTCGGAATTTATTACGATTTAACTGATACAGCAGTAGAGGTGTATGCGGTATTGGATCTGCGCAGGGATCCATTCTGGATTCGCGCTGAACTCCTGGCTCGCTAACCTCCGAAGAAACACGGCTTCGGAAACTATCGAGTCAGCGCTCCCGCTGTCGCGAGTAGCAGGATGATACCCGCTCCCAACCACTGACGCAATCCGGCCTCAACAACTGCCAGTTGTTCTGTGGAAAGCACTCCCAAGCGCCGGACCAAAAAGGCACCCGACTCAAGGAAGCGGACTGGAAAAGCGACTTCAAAACGGGAACCGTGAATCGCCGTTGTGTGGGGCACAACCGCAGTAAGCGACCGGTCGGAATCTTGGCAGGGCACGCTGACCACTACTGCCGGGCGTATCTTCTGGACCATCCCGAAGTCGACCTGCCAGACTTCGCCGCGCTTACCCACGGCGCGCTTCGACTTCCTCTGAATCCAAGAAGCTGAATGACTTCGCAGCGATAGCAGCGAAGTCATCTTCGGTGAGGTCCTCTGTCATGAGAATGCGCTCCGCGAGAAGGCGCCGCAATTCGACTCTCTCCGAAATAGAGAGTCGCTCAACTTCCTCTAGGATATGCGCCACAGCGGTCGTCAACCTCCAAAGCTAGCACCTGTCAACGTGATGGACAAGAGAGCGAAGCAGACATCTTAAAAACCCGAGGCACTCCGTGGGTGTGTTTTCGCACCCAGCCGCTTTCAATCCAACGCAAATGGAGGGGGCGCATGGTGGGACGGGCTCGGAACAGATCCAGCAAGAAAGCCGCTGCGGAGTCGATTTAGAGGAACGTGACGCCCAACGTTTGGGACGAAACTGGACACCCAGTACTGAGGAGGATTTCGGAGGATCTATTCCCACTTTTGTTCAGACCTGCGACATTCTTTGCATCCTTAAATACTAAGCGAAAGGAGCTTAGACTGCAGTTGCGTAATCTGGAGCATTTTGCGACAACAAGAAACGCAAGGTGCTATTGGAATTGCACTTAAATTAGCTGGTACCGGTGGCGGGACTCGAACCCGCACGAGGATTGCTCCCCAACGGATTTTAAGTCCGTTGCGTCTGCCATTTCGCCACACCGGCGTCCGCTCCGGAGCGGAGCGAGTTGAACCAACCCGGCGAGCTTACCCAGCGACCTTCCCTTCACGCAACCGCTCAGATGCAAAAAGATACCCTGGCCAAGCTGGCTGCCTTTCGAAAAACCGGCTTCGCCAATAGATAAACGCTGGTTTACCCGGACGTCCGCTTTGGAGTATATAGAAAGAACCCATGGAAGAACCTGATCTGGAGGCTGACCCACTTGTGATGCCTGGCGCGATGCCGCTGCTTCTGTCGGGCGACATCTTTCATTTCCCGGGCTGCGAACTGCCTCTCCGGGTATCGAGTGAGATTCAAGGCAGCATGGTCGAGTACGCTATGGAGCATGATGAGATTCTCGCTGTTGGCTGCGCATCTGAAGCGGGCACGCTTCTTCCTGTGGTCACCGCCGGTATGATCAAATCGGTGTTTGAGTTTGCGGACGGCTCGTCCGAACTCGTGCTTTTCGGTATTCAGCGCATGCGTATTGTCGGGCTCAACCAGCTCAAGCCTTTTCCAATTGTGCGGGTCGAGCCTATTCCCTACAGCCCTGTTTCGCCCGGCGAATTCGATGAGTGGAATGAATCGCTGGGCGATCTGCTCGAGGCACGCGCCACCGGTTGGGATGATTTTTTCGCGCAGATCTCCGATTGGGTGCGTCGCATGGAGGATCCGGCCACAATCTGCGATGTGCTCGGGCATCACCTCGTCCGGAGCCGTAAAATTCTCCGCGAGCTGCTCTCGGAAGAAAGCACCAAGAAGCGAATGGAAATCGTGTTCAAAACACTCGCAGAGGAGGATCTTGAATAGCGGCCTTGGCACACTCGATTTTAAGTCGAAAGAGGATTTCAAATCGGCAGGTCTTACGAGCCCGGCGGGACTGTTGGGCCGCTCAAGCGGACCGAGAGGGAGCGGCTGCGGCTAGTATCTATAGCGCTTGCGGTACATTCCTGGAGATTCGCCAAGAGACTGCGTGAATTCGCGTGTCAAATGGCTGTGATCGCTGAAGCCTGTTTCCAAAGCGACAGAGGTAATGGTGCGACCGGTTTCAATGAGGAGCTGGCACGCCTTTCCAATCCGGAACTGGCGCAGGTGTTCTGTC
This sequence comes from Akkermansia muciniphila, assembly GCA_945906945.1. Classification (GTDB taxonomy): domain Bacteria; phylum Verrucomicrobiota; class Verrucomicrobiia; order Chthoniobacterales; family Chthoniobacteraceae; genus Chth-196. The sequence continues at coordinate 6,236 of CAMDSZ010000035.1, read as the reverse complement.
GGACTTAGCTGGAAAGACAGCTTGAAATGACGCTGAAAACTACGCGCAGACATTCCCGCAATTGCGGCGAGCTGCGCAACATCGATGCGATCTGCGTAGTGCTCCCGAATGAAGTCTAGCGCGGGCGCAAGCTGCGCGAACGGTGTTGCGAATTTAGCGGCCTGTTCAAGGTTTCGCGAAATGCCGGCAAGCCCGATGATTTTTGACTGCTTGGACCGTAATGGAATCTTTGAGGTGACGTACCAGTCCGTGGAGCCCGGGTGCCGCATCACCATCTCCACGCGTTCCCAGATCTCTTTTCCCTCCAGCACGTCACGGTCGTCGCGCGTGTAATGGTCCGCGAGGTATGCAGGAATAAAATCGTGATCGCGTTTCCCGATGATATCATTTGGGTTGGTAAATCCGTGAGCGAGGCACATTCCGCGGCTGGCATGCATGTAGAAGCCCGACTGGTTTTTCATGAAGAAACGGGTATCCGGCAGCGCGTCCAAGAGCAGCAGTCCGTGTTCACGAGAGAGCTGTGTGAAAAACTGAGAGACCTGTTTTGCGGTGGTGTGCATGTACCTGGGGAATACGGCGGGGGGTATCTGGAACCCAGATACGCTGGATCACGGGCGGATAGTGTTGGCGCATTTGTACACAAAATTGCCGCGCCTGTCCAAGCTGCTGCGCTAACTGAGACGTACATGTAATACTGGTTGTCAGTTTACCCCCCATGAAGATCGCCCGAAACACCACGCTCATCCATCACTGTAGTTTGATAGACGGCACCGGCGGACCCGCAGTCGAGGACGGCGCGCTACTCATTCGTGATGGGCGGATCGCGTTCTGCGGCAGGATGGCGGACGCGCCGTTTGCAGGCCCCGAGGTGGAACGGATCGACGGGATGGGTGGCACGCTACTGCCGGGACTTGTCGAAGCCCATTTTCACGCGACTTATTTCAATATTTCGGCGCTCGAAGATTTGGATATCAAGTACCCGGTCGAGTACGTGTCTATGCTCTCGTCGGTCAACGCCCGGCTGGCCTTGGAATGCGGCTACACGGCTGCCAGATCCGGAGGCTGCTTGTTTAATATTGATTTCTGGCTAAAGCGGGCGATAGACGAGGACCTCATTCCGGGCCCAAGACTCGCAGCCAGTGGGCGCGAGATCTGTTCCGCCGGAGGCCTGATGGACTGGAATCCAGAGTTCCGCAAAATTGGAATGGAGGGTCTGGTGTTCATCATCAACGGAGCGGAGGACGCCCGCAGAGCGGTTCGCGCGTTGGTGAAAGACGGGGTGGAATGGGTGAAGACTTACCCAACCGGAGACGCTGCCTCGCCGGACGTCAACGATCATCACACGTTGTGCATGACCTTTGACGAAATGCACGCGGTGGTCGCAACCGCGCACAATCACAAGCTGAAGGTCACCGGCCATTGCCGAGCGACTCAGGGCATCAAAAATGCGCTCCGTGCAGGCTACGACGCCATCGAGCATGGCACATTCATGGATGACGAGGCCCTCGATTTACTGCTGGAGCGCAATGTACCGTGCGTTCCCGCGCTTTACTTTGAGAAGGCGAGCGTCGAGCGGGGGCGAGAGTTCGGATTGTCCCAGCTCGTCATCGACGGGCATCAGGAAACGCTCGAAGCGGGGAGTGAAAGCGCCAGGAGAATTCTTCGCTCAGGAGGACGCCTTGGCATGGGAGGTGACTACGGGTTCGGGTGGAATCCCCACGGGGACTACGCGCGTGAGTTGACGTTTTTTGTGCGCGACGTCGGCCTGACTCCGCTCGAGGTGATCTCTTGTGCAACGAAAACCGGTGCGGAGATCATGGGCTGCGGCACCGAATTCGGCACGCTGGAGGTCGGCAAGCTTGCGGATTTACTTCTGGTCGATGGCGACGTGCTTGCAGACATCTCGCTTCTTGAGGACCGCAGAAACTTTCTCGCCGTCATGCAGGCCGGGATCATCAAAGCGGGCCGTCTCGCAACACCTTTTCCCACTGTTGTGCGCCGCGAGAAATGAATGTTTCGCGCCACTTCTCAGATTCAAAGCCGGGAATCGCATTCGCACGCTGCGCGGCGGGATCGGGCTCGATGACGCTTCTGCTGCATGGGGTGACGCGTTTTCTGGACGATTGGGAGCCTGTTTTTGCAGGATTACTTGCCTACGGGGACATCGTGGCATGCGACCACCGCGGGCATGGTAGGTCCGAGCGTGGCTCCTCTTATCTTGTGATGGATTACGTGGAGGATTGCGTTGGATTTCTGCGAAGAGAGATCGGCTCGCCTGTCACACTGGTTGGTCATTCGCTTGGGGCAATGGTGGCTGCGGCGGTCGCCGCTCGGGTTCCGGAATATGTGAAAGCGCTGGTGCTGGAAGATCCGCCTTTTGAAAGCATGGGGTCCAGAATCCTGGGAAGTGGCTGGCAATCCCAATTCATAGGGATGCAGTCCATCGCCAGGCGGGCAGGTGAATCCGATGACCTGACAGATCTACTCGCACACGTTTCGATTCCCCAAACCGACGGAACGGTGCGCAGTTTGGGGGAGTTGCGAAGCAGCACGTCTTTGAAGTGGAGCGCGCACTGCCTGAGATACGTTGATCCCGACGTGTTCACGCCCCTGATCGAAGGCCGGTGGCTGCATGGTTACAAACGGCATGGTGTCTTTCGCTCAATCCAATGTCCGACGCTGCTTTTGCAGGGGGACCCGTCCTCGGGAGGTGCGCTTTCCGACGCGGACGCGTTCGAGGTGGCGTCAATGATTGAGAAGTGCACGCACGTCCGTTTCCCGGGGAAGGGTCATCAGTTGCACCGCGATTACCCGGAGGCTTTTCTCTCAGCCATCAATGAATTCAATGCACAAAATCAAAGTTAGTTCAGCTCTGACCGCAAAAACGCCTACTCAAAAAACATGAAGAATACACTCCACCGCGGACCGTTGCTCCATTGCATCCTGATGACCGTTGTCCTGTGCGCGGGCTTACGGGCCGCTGATCCGGAGCACGGATTGTTTCGCCAAAGCAATCTCGCGGCGTGGTGCATTGTTCCCTTTGACAAGGCGAAGCGCACGCCTGAGCAGCGGGCGGCTATGCTTGAAAAACTCGAGATCAGACAGTTTGTGTATGATTACCGTGCGGAGCACATCCCGCAATGGGACGAGGAGATGGAAGCGCTCAAGCGGCATCGCGTCAGTCTTCTTGGGTGGTGGTTTCCTGGCGCTTTGAATGCAGACGCACTGAAGGCGCTGGAACTTTTTCGGCGTCACAATGTAAAGCCGCAGTTGTGGGTGAGTGGCGGCGGTGGATCGCTGGAAGGCATCTCAAGCGAGGAGCAGGCGAAACGCGTTGCTGGCGATGTAAAGCGCATCAAGCCGATCGCCGATGCCGCGAAAGCAGACGGGTTGAAAGTGGGGCTGTACAATCATGGAAGTTGGTTTGGTGAGCCCGACAATCAGATTGCAATCATCAAGGCACTGCAAGGGGAGGGAGTGGATAACGTTGGCATCGTGTACAACCAGCATCACGGGCACGGGCACATCGCTCAATTTAAAGAGCTCCTGCAACGCATGCTGCCTCACTTGATCTGCCTGAATTTAAACGGTATGGAGGTGAAGGGGGATCAGCTCGGCAGAAAGATACTGCCCTTGGGTGTGGGTGCTGAGGACCTGTCGCTTCTCAAGATTATTGGCGAAAGCGGCTATAACGGGCCGATCGGCATACTCAACCACACTGGCGAGGATGCGGAAGAGCGCCTGCTCGATAACCTGGATGGTTTGCGCTGGTTGACTGGTCAACTCCACGGACAGCCCGCCGCGGCGAAACCCGTGCCGCGCACCGCTGTTCCTGTCTCGAATGCACTGCCCAAGGCATCCAATCCGAGCGCGCAGGGCTCGCAAAGTGCGACGGCGAAACCCGGCGTTAAAGCAGCGGTCGCCGAGCCTTCTCTTAACGTGGCATTTGGAAAAGCGCTCCGAGGCAGTGTTCACATGGAGGGAAAGCCTGAGTACAAAACTCTGCCGATCACCGTTGAGTGCCGTGCGAAGTTGAGCGGTGCGTCGAACTACAACATTTTAGTCGCCTCGGACCCGAAAGCTTCCGCAGATCACTGGGAGTTGTACACGCATGCGGCTAGCGGCCACTTGAGCGTGTATATGCCCGGACGCTGCGGCGTTCGAGCGAGCACCAACGTCTGCGATAATCAGTGGCACGTTTTCTCTGCGGTGATTGGGCCGGATACAGTCAGGCTATATGTTGATGGCGTCAAGGTGGCCGAGGCGCCGCTCAAGGAAAAGACCGGCACGGCCAAACCAGGCGGACTTTCAATCGGCTCGCTAGTGGAAGGTAATTTGGGCTGCGAAGGAATCATCGACAATGTGCGCATTTCATCTGGAACCGGCGAGCCGCAGGTGCCGGGTGATTCACCGCTCAAAGCCGGAAAGGATACGATTGGTCTGTGGGACTTTGAAGACCTCCCGGATGCGCCCGCTGCGGGCCTTAAGGCGGGAAACAATCCTGGGCGAGCAACGTCCGCGATGGTCCGCGCTGAGAGGGAATCGTTGCCTGCTGAGTTCACCATTCCCGCCGCAAACCCTCAAATGCTCACGAAAACAAACGGCTGGCCTGCGCACGGCAACGGAGCGGACTGGGAGCGTTCACTCGGAGGAAACACGTGCAACAGGTTCTCCGAGCTCACGCAGATCACGCCTGAAAATGTGGACAAACTTGAGCACGCCTGGACCTACCATAGCGGCGATGGAAGCGGAAACATTCAGTGCAATCCGATTGTCGTGAGCGGCGTGATTTACACTCCGACTCCGGGTAGAAGCGTCGTTGCGATTGACGGCGCGAGCGGCAAGGAACGATGGCGTTTCGCGATGAGCGGGCTGCTTGGGACTCAGACAAACACCCCAGCGCGGCGGGGATTGGTTTTCTGGAAAGGAGATGCGAAGGCATCTCCTCGTTTGCTTTTTGGGGATGGCAATTGGTTGGTGGCGTTGGATCCAGCGACGGGACATCCCGTGCCAGACTTTGGGGATGGCGGCAAAGTGCCGGTCCCTACCGGAACGACGGTGGTCGGCGCCATGCACGGTCATATACTGGTGCTGCCCGGATATAGTGGAGATGTGTACGGGTTTGATGCGCGGGATGGACGGCAGTTGTGGGTCTTCAAGACGCGTCCAGAGCCGGGCGGATTCGGATTTGATACTTGGAGCAGTGTCGAGAGCGGAGCCAACTGCTGGGGTGGCATGGCGTTGGATGAGTCCCGAGGGATCGCCTACGTCAGCGTGGGTTCGCCTAAGCCGAACTTCATCGGCTTAAATCATCAGGGCGACAATTTGTTCAGCAACTGCGTGCTAGCGCTCGACACCATGACGGGACGCCGGTTGTGGCATTTTCAGGAGCTGCGGCACGACATTTGGGACTGGGACCTGCCCGGACCCCCCAATCTCGTCACAGTCGAGCGGCACGGAATGAAGGTGGATGCGGTGGCGCAGGTGAGTAAACTAGGAAACACGCTTTTGCTGGACCGCGTGAGTGGAGAGCCGTTGTACGATTTTCGTCTGGTGCGGGTCGATACCCACGGGCTGCCGGGCGATGAAACGGCAGTTTACCAACCCGCACCGCTTCTGCCACAGCCTTTCGCACGACAGGCCTACAACAAGACAGATCTTCCGGCAGACGACGTGGCTCGCGCTGCTGTGATGCCGCTCTTTGATCGCGCGAATTCCGGACCGTTTCCGTCATTCGATGAGGCGCGACCGACCATTCTTTTCAACATTCACGGCGGTGCGGAGTGGACTGGGGCTGCTGCGGATCCACGGGGATTTATGTATGTGACCTCGAATGAAGTGCCGTGGAGCATCACTTGTTTTCGCGACGATGACCCGGCGCCGATACAGCCTGCGAGCAAGGGCGAACAAATCTTTCAAACCAATTGCGCAGCGTGCCACGGCGCGGATCGAAAAGGCATTGCTCATGCGCCTCCGATGCGGGGTGTCAGACACAGGCTTGCAGATGCGGATTTGCGCGCGATTCTCAAAACCGGCCGCGGTTCGATGCCTGCGATGCCGCATCTTACCGAGAGCGACCTGGCGCCGTTGCTGGATTTTTTGCTATGCAGGGATCGTCCGGAGTCGGCGGTCCAAAAGCGTGAGGGCAAGGAGTGGACATTTTCCGGTTTCAACCGCCTTCTGGATCCACGCGGCTACCCAGCGTGCACGGCTCCGTGGGGGACCCTCAACTGCAT
>CAMDSZ010000034.1 GCA_945906945.1 Akkermansia muciniphila | reverse complement strand
AAAACTGAGCGCTCCCTCCACCGCCGATTCCCTCAACCGGCGGGATGGCGACCGCGCGTCGGAGAACCTCTATTCGGATCGTTGGGTCGGGCAGAAGGTCGGTCAATAGCAGTGCGAAATTGGCATCCTTAGCCATCGCGAGAGTTTGCAGTGCGAGGTGTCGGCGCACATGCCCCGCTGCGACATCGCGAGCGACCTCCCTGAGAGCAGGCACGGCCCGCGCGTCGCCGACAGAAGCACCGATCGCATTGCGCAAATCACGAACCTGCGCGGCGGCTGTCGCATCTTCGGCAGACTTCATCCATTCACCAACTCGTAGGTAAACGGCGTTCCAAGCCTCGGGAGTTTTTTCAATGATTCGCCCCTTCAACGAATCACCCACCGGCGCCAGATACATGAGGGCCTCCTTCGCGTTTCTCGAAGCCGACGCTTGCTTCAAGAGCTGCTCCAGCGCCTGAGGCGCCTGCGAATCCGCCAGGCGTCTTGCAATGAGACGCGCCGGCAGATCCACTCGGGATTCCTGCGCTGCGGAAAGCGCCCGCTCAGGGCTTTCCGGTACCGCTGGCTCGATTCCGTACCAGATCATTTGCGGCAGATTGTGATCTTGGTTATCGACCGCATTCGCCATCAGTGCCCTCGCGATCTCCCAACGATCTTCGTGCTTTAGCCGCTGCAAACTGCTCGCGACCGCCAGGCGCACCACGGGCTCCGGGTCTGCACCGAGCTTTTTCAATGTACCCAACAGATTCGTATCCACCGAACGCGTCTCCGTCCTGAGCTGGACGGCCCATCGCCGCACATTCGGATCCGAATCGCTCATCAATTCATTCCAGAGCTTTTGGGTTCCCCCGGGATTGGCGGCATGAAGCCACCACATCACTTTCAATCTCAAATGCGAGGCCAGCGCTCCGGATTTAAGCAGGGAAGTCGCACGCTCCAAGACCGCGGCTTCGACGGCGTGAGCCCGCGAATACTCGCCGATCCGGCGCCTCGCCATCCGGTCCAGCCATCCGTTTTCCTGCAGCTGTAATTCCAAAGTGCGCGCAGGCTCCCAGAGCGAAGCCTGATATCTCCACGGCTTCCAGCCATCGTAGGAAATCCGGTAAAGCCGACCATTGGAGCGATCCCAGATCTCGGGCTGCCGGGTGTGACATTTCTGGCGATCATACCAATCGCTGACCACCAGGGCGCCGTCGGGCGCGGTCTTGATCGTGACGGCGGTGAAATTCTGGTCGTTCGACTTGAAGAAATCGGGGAGATGCGCAGCCCGATAACCGGAGCCTTCGGGAACAAGGTTTTCCTGATTGATGCGCTTGCCGTGGATGTTGCCGAATAGGGGGCGTCCTTTGAACTCAGCTGGAAAGTGATCGCTCTGGTAGATGCACAGCCCGCAGTGCGCGTGGCCGCCGCCGGAATCAGAGGACACTTCATGCGGGGTGCCGTGCGTCTTTCCCACGAAGTGCGCGTGATCGGCGATGGTCTCGATGTTTTTGTAGACGTATGGATTGAAATGCCCCAGCGGGTTTGACTGCCGGAGATAGTAAGCACCCTGGATCACGTGCCAGAAGTGCGGGATCACGCATGCCTCCGCGAAGAACTGTCCCTCCGCGTTATAATCCAAGCCCCACGGATTCGAGGTGCCCTGAGCGAACAGTTCAAACTCTTCGCGCACCGGATGCCAGCGCCAGTAAGCGCAATTCATCGGCGTCCTCTGGCGGGTTCCGGCGGGACCTGTGCAAACGCGCACTGAGGAATGCGTGAACACACCGTGGCAGCCATAAAGCCATCCATCCGGACCCCAGATGAAGGAATTCAGCGTTTCGTGCGTGTCCTGCCATCCGAACCCATCCGCGAGGACACGCGGCGGCCCCGCAGGCTTGTCGCCATCAGCATTCAGGGGAATGTGCAAGAAATAGGGAGCCGCACCTACGTACACGCCGCCGTATCCGACCTCGATCCCCGAGACCAGATTGAGCTTTTCGAGAAACACTTTCCTCGTCTCATAAACGCCGTCGCCATTTTCATCAGAAAAAATAAGGATCCGGTCGAACCCGCCGAAAAGGCTGGCCGACTCCTCGTCCGTGAGTTGGTCGAGGCGAGGATCTTCGTCAGGCCTCGGCACGGGCGGTTTGCCAGCGCGCTCCGGGTAGGTATTTCCTTCCACGACCCAAATGCGGCCCCGCTCGTCCCAGCAGAATGCAATGGGTTGAACCAGGTCCGGCTCGGCAACGAGCAACTCCGCCTTGAACCCTGGAGGAAGCGTCATCCGCTGCAAGGCTTCCGATGGATTGAGCAGCGGGCTTGACTGCGGGTTCGGCTCGACCGCCGCCATCGAGGCATGCACTGCAAAAAAGACCAGACAGACGACTACTCTGCAGAGGGTGGGGGTGACTCTCATGACGGACTAAAGATCACGGTGCCCGTTTGACGACGTCAATCTCAACCGTATCAAACCAGACCCCGATCTGCAGACAAGCTGACCAATACGGTTATGAACCTTCAATCGGCACGGAAATGTTCACGCACAAGCCATGTGGTGAAACCGCCTCTGCTGAAACTCGCCCGCCGAACGCCTCCACACAGCGACGAACAATTGCCAGCCCCAAGCCGGCTCCGCCCGTAGAGCGCTTCCGCGCGACTTCCGGCCTGTAAAACGGTTCAAAGATCTTCTCTAACGCATCTGCCTGGACGCCGGGGCCGCAATCTGAAACGGCGAGACGAATTTCTCCGGAACGCCTCTCTGCGCTGATCACAATGGCACCCGCATGAGATGCGTACCGGACCGCGTTCCCTAGAACGTTAGCGAGGGCCCGATCCAGCGCCTCACGAATTGCATGTACCCGCAACCCTGGCGGGATCTCGATTCGGACCTCCACTTCCGCCGCCTCACGATCCACAACATCCCGCACCAACTCCTCAACGCATATATGCTCCGCAGCAGCCATGGCGGCGACATTGCCTGCTTTTGTAAAGGACAACACCTCCTCAACCAAACGCGCCATGTGCTGCAGTTCTCGATCCAGCTTCAAGACATAATCCGCGAGCTCGGTTCCGACACGCTGCTGCACGATACCAAGGGCGCGCTGCATCCGTGCGATTGGCGAGCAAAGCTCATGGGCGATGTCTGCGGTCAGGCGCCGTTGACTCTCCACGAGAGTGTCGAGTTGGCTAGCCATTGCATTGACAGAAACACCCAGCTCGCCCAATTCATCACCACGATTATCAGGAACCCGCACATCAAAACGGCCCAGAGAAATACTCCGCGCAGCGACATTAAATTTTCGGATGGTTCGCGTGATTCCACCGACGATCGGCAGCCAGATCAAAGCCGAAACAGCGAGTGCCGTCACCGCGAATAAAATCCACGGCAGCGGATCAAAAAACAAACCACCCCCCGTGACCCGGTTGGAAGAGATCAATAGCGTCACAGGCCTCGGAGCATCGCCCACCGCATGGTGCGCCAGCCCAATGTGCACGCCGACCCAATAGCGGACTGGATCGACCGAGCGGATTAAAAAATGCGTCTTTGCCTTCGGCGGGTCATGCGGCCTGACCTCGCGGTTTTCGAGTCGGTCCAGATCGTCATTTTCAGGAGGCCGCTCATCTGGCGGTTCCTTCGGCGGGGACGGGGGCCGCGGGCGTGGCGGCGGAGCCGGCGGCCTGCGATCCTGCAGCTTCTCGAGGACCTCTGCGGGCGGAGTCAGCGACGGACCTGCCGCCTGCTTTCCATCGTTGCGAAAGATGGTGAAGCTCGCACGGTGCGCGAGCCGATACCGCGCCAGCAAGTCGTTCCAAGCCGAGACCGGTTCATCGCGGAGTTCGCTGGCGATCACCTCACCCATGGCTTCCAATCGCTGCTTGGCCGGCCCAGCGAGCAGCCAGTCAATTCCGAAGCGCAGCTGCACTACGGCGAAAGCACCCGCAAGCAAGCCCACCAAACAGAGGTTGACCAAAAACCAAAACAGCACTTTTCCGTAAAGAGGAATGCGTAGTTGCATAGGGCTCGCTAGGAAACAACCAGCATATAGCCGACTCCACGCACCGTCTTGATAAAGCGGGGCTCCTTGGGATGGTCTCCCAGCTTTTTTCGCAGGGCTGAAATGTGCATGTCGATGGCGCGATCAAACACATCCCATTCGCAGTCCATCAACTCATCAAAAAGTTGATCCCGCGAAAGTACTCTTCCCTTGTTGCGCGCGAGCGCCACGAGCAAGTCGAATTCCGTCACTGTTAAGATCAGCGGCTTATCCTCAAGCGTTGCGGCACGTGTTTCCAAACAGATCCGCAGCGGGCCCGCGACCACCTCGTGCAACGGCTTCTCGGTGGTTGATTCGGCAAGCCATCCGGAGCGGCGGATCACAGCGCGCAGCCTGGCCAGCAGTTCACGAGAGGAAAAAGTCTTCGGCAAATAGTCATCTGCGCCAAGTTCCAAACCCACCACGCGATCCACCTCGTCGCCGCGGCCCGTGAGCATGATCACTGGAACCTTTGACTTCGCTCGGATTCTCCGGAGGACCTCGAAGCCATCAATATCCGGGAGCATGATATCGAGGATGACTGCGTGCCAATCCGCGTTGCAGGCAAGCTCGACGCCGTCCAGACCCAGATGCGCGGACTCCACATGGAATCCAAGCGGACTCAGATAATCAGCGGTCAGGTGACAAAGATCCTCGTCATCGTCGATGACAAGCACGTGAAAGCCATCGGCCTTGCGCGGTGCTCCGCTTGGTGTCTGGGGTGGCATACAGGGCAAAACTTTGCACTACCCGTCTGCCGGACGCGCGTTTTTTTACGGTTTACTGACAATTTCAATCCTTGCAGGGATCAGCACGCGCCGGGCCTGCTCTCTCAACTGCTGCGGCGCCCTCCTACGAGCTCCCTCTGGATCGCATCCGCATGGGCGGCACCGAGCGCTGAAACCAGGAAGATCAGCGGATACAACCTCTCGAAGTACCAGAGCTTCGCGAAATAAAAACCGATCGGGCTCGGAGAGCTCCATTCTTCGGGCTTTGCTCGCGCGACCAGCCAGGCCACGCCCCTGCGCACAACCTCCACATGGCTGCTACCCAAAAGCGATTCAACGGCCAGTGCGGTTTCCTCGATCGAAGACTCGAGCTGCGTGGGGAAGCCATTGCGCGAACTCGGAAACCCACCAGCCCAGCCGCCATCGGGCAGTTGAAACCCGACAAGCGCCTCTTCAGCCCTCCGGATGCATTCACTGCGCACCGTCAAACCGCAGTTCCCCAATTTGCGCAAAGCGATCAAAACGCGCGCAGTCCCGTACACCGGGTTTTCATCGCCCACCGCGCCTTCGTTGCCAAACCAAAGCGGCACCCATTCGCCGCCCGGTCGCTGCACGCAACGCAGGTATTCGAGGCCGCGCACAATCGCCTTTTGCAAGGCCACGCCGAGCATCTCATCAACATGCGGCAGCCACGCGCTCCAAGCCCTCAGCGCGTGAGCCGTCAAATCCGCTCCACTCCGATCAAACGGAAGGGCGCCCCAGCCGCGACAGAAGGTCGGCATCCCGCCGTCGCGATTTTGCAATCCGAGCAGCCAGCGCAACCCGCGTTCTGCGGCGGCACGCGTCTTTTCATCGACAGTGCCCAGCTCGAGTAGCGAAAGAAGCGCTCCGGCTGTGTCGTCCGCATCGGGCACGCCGCCCGGCAGATCGGTCCACGCCCATCCGCCTGGCGCAGCATGCGTATAGGGATGCTCGCTCAAATACTGCTGCCCGAGAATCCACTTTTTGAGGGGTGCGCCGTCCTTGGGGGGGATGACGCCCGGCTGATGCGCAAGCGCCCCGATGGAAAGAGTCGTCACCCAAGTGGTGAGGTTGGTGTCGATGGGCCAGCTTCCGTCAGGCCGCACGGATGCGCGCAGAAAACGCGCACAGCGCATCGCCACAACACCGCAGTCTTCGCCCATCGCGGCAAGACTCATTAGAACAAAACTGGTGAGCGGGGTGGCTTCCAGAAAACCGCCGTTCTCAGGCTGGATACGCTCCAGCACCGCCATCGCCTTGTCCTCAGCGCGATCACGAATCCAGCGCAGCACGCGGCTTTTGGTTGGAGAAAACCGATGAATCACGCGCCCAATCGCGATCAGCGCTGGAAGCGCGTAGCTCACCACCGGGAGCTGCAATGCGCCAAACAACTGGTGCGGCAGAACAGACAGTTCAAAGGGCAGACGAGGAATCTCCCTCCACCCATCCGGCCCCATCCGGCCACTCAGGGTGCAGGCCATGAGAATGGGAACCGAGAATGTTCGGTCCTTGCCGTACCGGTCACGGATGGTTTTCGCGAGCTCTTCGCGCCAGCCGGGGCCGGAGTGGTTGCATGCGCGCTGGAGCCACCGCTCGGCGATTTGCACAGCGCCCGAAAACGAGGCGTCTGCATTTGCGTGGGAATTCGAAGTGGAATTCGAGGCGGCATTTGTGGTGTCTGCCGCGGCGGCGCCAAAAGCGGCCCATGCGAGGGCGGTGGTGCTCACATTGCTGCAGCTTCGCACGGAGTCGCCCCAGCCTCCGTCTGCATTTTGAGTGTCAACCAGCCAGCGGAGTGCATTCGCAATGCGGGCATTGTCGCCGGGCTGGCGCGAATTCGCTGACAACCGCGTCAATGCGATCACGGCAGTGGCGGTGGATAGTGCGCTCGAGCACAGCTCTCCCACCCAATGTCCTTGCGAATCACGCTCGAGCAAAAGAGCATCGCTCGCGGCCGAAAGCGCGCTTGCAAGGCCGTCGCTGGATCCGGTCGCATTCACGCCAAGTGTCCCAGTGCGAGCAGACCGTAAAACGTGTACTCGGCGTCGAGCACGTCATCCGCCCAGTTCCCGTGAAACCCACCGTCAGCAGTCCACAACGAGTCTAAAAAATCCAGACACGATTCCCGCGCATCCTTCGCGAGAACGGTCTCCAAGCAGGCTAGCGCATGTAGCGAAGTGGCGGTTGAAAGCAGGTCCGGCATAGGAGCCATGGGCATTGCGAGAAAACCACCCTGCGGATGCATTTGCCTCAAAAGCCATTCCCCCACGGACTGTGCAACGGGCATTCCGAGCTGGTGCAAAAGTGTCACAGCCGCAGCGGTGGCGTTGGTGGAGCCCATTTTCAACCGAGGCGCATTTCCCCAAGCGCCATCGGGCGTTTCCAGCAGTTTGAGCGACCGCACCATTTCAAGCGGTGCCGGCATTTCAACGCCCGCGTCCTGATAGGCGCCCATCGCAACAAAACAACCGTACGCGTTTCCATGCGGGGCGCCACTGACGCCGTCGTATCCGCCGTCGCGCGCCCTGAACTGCTCGAGGCGGCTAAGCATGCCATCGCGCAGGGAACGCTCAAGCCCGCCAACCACAGACCAGCAGCGCACCAACGCGCCAAGGTGGACGAAATCCAATCCGTCGCCTCCGCCGAATCCGCGCAGAAACTCGCGCACGAGTTCGACTGGGATTTGCTCCTCCAAAGCCTGCAAGCCGGCGAGGCTGAAGATGGTGTAGTAGAGATCCGGGCGCCCATCCCGATCAACCCCTGCTCCGGTGTGATGGAGGTGGCTTTTCAAAAAATGGCGAACCGCGTCACCGGCTTCGCCCAATTGCGAGACGCCGCGCCGTGCTACCTGCAGCATCTGGATGCGTAGAGACATGGGTGGAGGGCGAAGGTGCCGCCAGAGGCAGTGGTGCCGCTGGCGGCAGATTTGTAAAACTATTGGACGCGCTCCACGGTGATCCCGTCCGTTAGCGAGTCCGGTGGATTCAAAACCACCTGGTCCTCGGGTCCGACCCCCTCCAACAACTGCACGCTGCTGCCAAAGTCGCGCCCAAGCACAACGGACTTAAAGCGCGCCACGTTTCCGGCGTCTACCACAGCGACCTGCGCACCTTCCGCGCGGAAAATCAAGGCGGTTGCGGGCACGGTAAGCGGCGCCTCCTGGTGCGCGCCGGTGAGACGCACCTGGGTGTAACTGCCAGCCAAGAGGCGTCCGGTGCTGTTGTCGACCTCGAGCTCGACCAGGAGCGTGCGGGAGGCAGCATCGATCGCACCCGCCATTCGAATCACGGTGGCCGTAAACACCTGCCCGTGCAGTTCCGGGAGCCGCAACTCGGCCGACTGTCCCACGGTGACGCTGCGCGCGTACGACTGAGGGACGCGTACAAATACGCGCAGCTTCCGAATATCAGCGAGCCTGTAAAGCTCCCGCTGTCCGCCCGCCTCCACCAGTTGTCCGAGGTCAATACCGCGCACCGTGATGGTTCCCGCGAAAGGCGCGGTGATCTTTGAAAAGCCCGCGATTTCCTCGAGCCTGTTCACGTCGGCTTTCGCAGCCTCGAGCGCAGCGATTCTGAGCTGGAAATCCGCATCTTTCTCATCGGCCTCCTGAGCAGAGGCGGTTTTTGCAGCGAGGAGCTCCTTCCAGCGCGTGGCGGTCTTTTCAGAAAGATTCCTAGCCGCCTCGCAGACGGCTCGCTGCGCGCGGGCCCTGGCAAGCTCGCGTTGAAGCTCAGGGGTGTCGAGTTCAGCAAGGACCTGCCCCTCCTGCACCTGATCCCCAAGATCCGCCTTCCACGAACGCACATAGCCGCCAACCCGCGCGAGGATGGACGCCTCGGTGACGGGTTTCAATTCGCCCGAAAGGCTGAGCTCCTTGGCCTCGGGCGCTGGAACGGGCTTTGCAGTGCGCACACGAACCACGGACAGGTCATGCGACACCCCGCGGGCCTCGTCCAACCGAGCTTTCTTTGGCTGGACACCCACCCAGAAGGCGGCACCAGCGCCAAGGGCGATAAGAGTCAGAAGCCCGTAGAACCCCGCTCCGCCGGAAGGGCGAGATGCAGCGGCTTTGGCGGATGACTGAATAGGGGCGTTCACGGTACTAAAAACTCCCAAACAAAACCCATGGGCGAGGCAAAAGTTTGACTATTCCTGTGCAGCGCGAGGGGCAGGCCATTCAACCGGCGGGCGATGCGAGATGTCTTAGATGGTGCATTTAATTCCCTTTTAGGATGTTGCCGTTTTAATGTCCCTGCCTCAGTCTCGGGAAGTTGTCCCAAATATATGAAAATGTTACCCTCCATTATTCTATTAGCGGTAGTCGTTGCCTCGCCCGTCTGCGTTCAGGCGAAGGAGAAAAAAAAGGCTCCCGAGACAAGCTCGGGCACCTACGGCTGCGCAAAATTTGATGTGAACCAGAACGGCGTCTTTGAGGATTCAGAGAAGGCGGAGATCAAGAAGGCCTTCGATACTGGCGAGACCGCGCTGAAGGCGCTGGACACCAACAACGATGGAAAGCTGGATGACGCCGAGCTTTCTGTGGTTAAAGCCCCGGCTCCTCCCGAGAAGGAAAAAAAGAAGAAAAAGAGCTAAGCTTCCTCTCGCGTCCACCGCGGCAATCACACTCCAAACCGAACTCCGAACCGAACAAGACGCGCATTGGCCTCAGGTCACTTGCGCGTCTTTTGTTTGTGCGATGCCTCACCCAATGGGTGTTTCAACCGCAGCTTAGATGCTACTTTTTGTTCGTATTTCCAACCTTTGTGGGCGTCAGCATCAGCGTAATCCGCTCATTGGAGGGATCGTCTTTTGCAAGGTTAGGCAGCGGATTGGCGTCACCAAACCCGGTGACTCGAAACGTGTACTTCGGATCGAGCGCATACTTGATTAGTGACCGCCTGCAGGCATTCGCACGCTGGATGCTGATTTCCCAAAGTCCGACTTGCGCCGCTGGCTCCACGTTTTTTCGGAACGCTGTGTGACCGTCGACCATCACGCCGAGTTTGTTTTTTTCAATCACCCACGAAAGGCCTTCCATCACGAAGTCCCCCCAAGGCGTCAATTTGGCTGATCCATCCTCGAAGAGAGGTTTCTCACTGCGGTCATAGATGTTGACCTTGATCTGATCGCCTGAGACCTCCACATCCAACAGGACGGGATCTGGATTTTCCATGTTTGTCAGCTTCTGGATATCCAAGGCAATCTGATCGAGCTTATCGAGCAACTCATCGGCGGTGGTTGTGTCCTCCGTTGGGCCCTCCTCCACACCCGCCAGGGGAAAATCTCCTCCGGCCATTTTAGGGAACAGAGGCAACCTGAAAGAACCCGCGATCGCCTGCGCCAACCCCGGCTTCTCTTTGCAAATCCACAGCACAATGAACAGGGCCATCATCGCAGTGACGAAGTCCGCGTAGGCGACTTTCCATGCACCTCCATGGTGTGCTTCCTTTTTGGCCATAGTTGTATCTGGGAAGGGAAAACCTGCGTCCTCAGAAAGACTGGCCTTTTGTAAGGAGCCGAACCGTCTGCGGAGTAGTATCATTCGCCGCAAACCGTCCAAAAAGCGAGCCCTTTTCTTTACAAAGCTCTCACATTCCAGCAACAATTTTGTAACGCATAAAGCAAGTTGCCTGCACCATTGATCCATTTGCGCAACCGGGCTTGACCGGGGAGTCCCACCGAAAGCCGGCTCCCAGCCACCACCAGCTCACGCGCCCTTCCACAACCCAGCTGCCCGCAGGATGGTCTCGTGCACCGCGATATCGTGCGCGGCCCCCCAAGCCAAAGTCTTCTCGCCGCGAACCACACGGGCCAAGTCCATAAACTCGGCGTCGTAACGTCCCCGAGGCATGTTCAATCGCACCGAGTGGACGCCCTTTTTGTATCCGCCACACTCCCGCGACAACGACAGGCTTAATTGGCCGGACTCGAGCGGCATAATTTCAAAACTACCCTGTGTACCGGTCACGTTGAAACGACGACGCGGCCCTCCGAAGGGGTCCACAAAATTCGTACGCACGCACGCGGTGGCCTTCGGGTAAACGAGCACCGCCAACTGGTTGTCTGGAAAACCGTCCGTCTGCGCCGGCGTGCTAAACGCCTCGACACGCTGCGGCTTTCCAAGCAACGCGACCACCACGTCGATGAGGTGCCCGGCGATTTCAAACATCGCTCCACCCGGCTGGCTCTTTAGCGCGGCGCGCGTCCCTGCGTCAGCGAGTTTTCCCATCGAACAATCGATTTCCGTGATCTCTCCAAGCCATCCCTCCTTTACAGCGGTGAAGAGCAGCTCGAAGGCGGGATTGTACCGGAGCATGTAGCCCATCTGCAGCGCGAGCTTGCGCTCCTCGGCCTCCAGCCGCATCGCGGAAAACGCCGAGTGATCAAATCCACCGGGCTTGTCCAGATGCACGTGTTTGGCGGCGCGCAAAACACGCAGCGCCGTGGCCGTACTGTCCCCAATCGCCGTCTCCACCGCTATGGCGCGGACCGCCGGCATTCCCAGCAGCGCGTCCTGCTCAAGGAGCGGTATCCCGCCGAAAATCTTGTGCGTTGGAAGCGCCGCGCGCCTGCCGGCATCGGGTTCGGCGATTCCGACTACACGCCAGAGTTCCGGCAGGTTTCGCATCGCTTCCATTTTGCCCGCGGCATGGGGATGCGCGGAGCCGATCTGCCCGCATGGCATCGGCAGCTCAACCTCCTTCGCGCGGAGAAGCCAGCTTTGCAGCACGGCGCCGAGGGTGAGGAAACGCGAGGCATTCGCGAGGAATGAACGCCTGCCCGTCGAGGGGAAATGAAACGAGGACATGACTCGATGCTGGCTGGGATACAGTTTGAGTCAACTTCGGCCACCGGTGGTTGACGTGGTCGAGGCGAATGGCGTTTGGGGCTTCTTGATTTGCTGTTACGGGGTAGCGAGACCAACCTCTGGAGCGCGGAGCCCGAGCGCCGCTTGACATCGTCTCGCCGCTTCTACAATCAAGTGGAGCGCGCACGATGCGCGTGCCCCCTCAAACCACAGCATATGCCATCATTTCTTAAAATTTTGATCTGGACCGCCATCTCAGCACTTGGCGCCGCTTCGGTCGCTGTCTCCGCGCTGCACAAAGGTGAGACCATCAACGCGCTCTGGATTGTGGTGGCGGGGATGTGTTCTTTCGCCGTGGCCTACCGGTTTTACAGCAAATGGCTTGTCACCAAGGTGCTCGTACTGGATGGAAACCGTGCGACTCCAGCGGTGACCCATTTTGACGGAAAGGATTTCGTGCCTACCAATCGGTGGATTGTCTTCGGACATCATTTTGCGGCGATCGCCGGTCCGGGACCGCTGGTGGGGCCGGTGCTTGCCGCGCAATTCGGGTATCTGCCCGGTATGCTTTGGATTTTGATCGGTGCGACGCTCGGAGGAGGGGTGCATGACGCGATCGTGATGTTCTGCTCAATCCGCAGGGGCGGCAAATCGGTGGGGCAAATGCTCAAGGAGGAGGTGAACCCGGTTGTGGGGATTGTGGCAATGGTTTCGGTGCTTGCGATCATGACGATTCTGCTGGCGGTGCTGGGACTTGTGGTGGTGAAGGCGCTTGCGGAAAGTCCGTGGGGTTTGTTCACAATCGCGATGACCATTCCATTGGCATTCGCTATGGGATTTGGTCACACGATTTTCAAAATCAGCGTGCGAGGCGTGACGGTTTTCGGGATTGTGGGATTGCTTGCAAGCGTGTGGGCGGGCAGCCAGCTGAAGGCGTGGGGCATCGAGCATTGGTTTGACTACAAGGGCGAATGGCTGGCGTGGTCGATTATGATCTACGGCTTTGCGGCATCTGTGCTGCCGGTTTGGATGCTGCTGGCTCCGAGGGATTACTTGAGCACGTTCATGAAGATCGGGACAGTGGCTGTGCTTGCCGTGGTGGTGATCTGGGTGGCGCCCGAACTGCAGATGCCCAAGCTTACAAAGTTCACGGACGGTTCCGGATTGGTTTTTGCGGGGACGGTCTTTCCCTTTGTGTTTATCACGATTGCATGCGGGGCGATTTCTGGGTTTCACGCGCTGATTTCAAGCGGTACCACGCCAAAGCTGCTTGATAAGGAGGACGCCATTCAGAGCGTCGCATACGGGGCAATGATCACCGAAATGTTGGTTGCATTGATGGCGCTTGTCGCGGCAAGCGCGCTCGAACCCGGCCATTACTTTGCGATTAATGCTGGCATTAATAAAACGATGTCACCCGAACAGGTCGCGGCGACGATCAGCGCCGTCGAAGGTGGCCGCTACGCCGTGACCGTCGAGAGCATGAATGCGCTCGCGGAAAGCATCGGGGAAAAAACGATGTTTGGACGCGTAGGCGGCGCACCCACATTCGCGGTGGGAATGGCGCAGATGTTCGCGCGCGCGTTCGGTCCGGCCTGGATGTCGTTCTGGTACCACTTTGCGATAATGTTTGAGGCGCTATTCATCCTCACCACCATTGATGCCGGCACGCGGGTGGGGCGGTTTATCCTCCAGGATTTTCTAGGCAACCTGTGGAAGCCACTGAGCAACACGCGCAGCCTCCCAGCCAACGTGTTTGCAAGCGCGCTGCTCGTGGCCGCGTGGGGATACTTTCTCTACCAGGGGGTGGTGGATCCGCTGGGCGGAATCAACACGCTCTGGCCGCTGTTCGGAATCGCCAACCAGCTGCTGGCGGTCATCGCCTTCTGCCTTGGCACCACGGTGCTCATCAAAATGGGACGGGCGCGCTACATGGCGGTCACGGCCATTCCCCTGCTCTTCCTCATGAGCGCCACCTTCAGCGCTGGGTACATCAAGCTTTTCGATGCCGATCCGAAGATGGGCTTTATCGCGGGCGCGAAGCTCTACGCCACGAAGCTGGCGGGGGGCGGTTCGGAGAAGGAAATGAAGGTGTGGGCGGCGCAGCACTTTAATTTCCAGGTGGACACGGTGGTGACTGGGTTTTTCCTGTGTGCGGTGCTGGTAATTTTCCTTGGATGCCTGCTCGAATGGCATCGGATTTTGAGCGGCGCTAAGAAGGCGGAGTTGCGGGAGGAGCCGTACGTGTCCTGTCCGGAGGGGGTGGAGATCTCCACAAACGCCTGACGGGAGAATATTTGGGGAGAACACCCCTCCGGTTCCAAGACGGGGCGGATGCGCTTGCCTTCCGGCCGTCCCGGTGATATCTTCAAAGGTCGGAGTCGGTTAGGCGCAGAGGCTCTCTCTGAGAATGTCCGCGCCCGCTAAGGCCATGATATGTGGCCCACCTTGGGAAGCTGCGGTTTCCCTGTGGGTTGCAGCTTTTCGGTCCCCTTGGAACAAGCTTGCAGGGGACGGCGGGTACGCGAAGGCATTTGTGGGAGCGATGTGCCGCCGGCCCGGTGGGAGAACAAATCGTTGCGCCCCGGAACGCAGCCCCTGGTGAAACAGGGGGCGACCGGAGAGGCGTGGCCGAGGCCGAGACCAGCGCGTGTGCGCCGGCTCGATAGCCGGACCCTCCCGCCGCCAATGCAACACAAGAGAAACATGAACACGCAACAAAACAGATCCGGCAGCCGCCGTCGCGGCCCCCGGAGACGCCGCCCAGAGGAGGGGTCTTCCTTCTCGTCACGCCCCCAACAACCCGCCCAGAAACCGAGCTTCTTTCAGAAGATCCTCGGCTTTTTCGGCTTCGGCCCAAAGAAAAAGGCTTATCCTTCCTATGAAGGCGGCCGCCGTTCGGACAGCCCAAGGAGCCATGGCTCCTCCGAAGACCGCAGATCGACAGGCTCGGGGGATTCGCCCGCAGCCACCCCACGTCCTCAGCGCAAGCCCGAGGCAGTGGAAGTCACCTCGCCTAAACTCTACGTTGGAAACCTCTCCTTCGATGCCGGGGAAAGCGACCTGTCCAACCTCTTCAACGGGGTGGGTGTGGTGCGCAACGCAGAAGTGGTGACTCACAGGGACACCGAGAAATCCAAAGGATTTGGGTTTGTCACCATGTCCTCGCTGGAGGAAGCCGTGCGCGCCGTCGCAGAATTGCATGACAAGGAGTTCATGGGCCGCCGTCTCGTGGTCAGTGGAGCGAAGACCACCGACCGCATAGCGGCCTAGGAAGCTTCAACAGACCGCGGTCTGAAAAAACGACCAGCCGGTCTGAGAAAAACGACCAGCCGGTCTGAGAAAAACGACCAGCTGGTCTGAGAGAAACAACCAGCACAAGCCCCGCTTCCCGTAAAGGGAGGCGGGGTTTTCGCTTTTATAGGCTACGGCACTGCGGCGCTCCAACCGAGTAGGTAGTATCGCGAACATTTTCAGATTCGTGATGACCCACGGATTTTTTGGAAATGAAATACCACAGGTTTCCGGAGCAGCGAAGGTGCGGAATCCTTTGAGCCGAGACCAACAGCCTAGTCCGTACGCCAGCCTGATGCCCCCCACTGGGAGCGCGCAGTCCCAGCTGCGCTGACACGCTCACATCGGAATGTCTTCTCGCCCCTTGGCCCCTCGCCCTCTTGGCAGCCCTTGGCAGCCCTTGGCTGATGCTGCAACTCTTTGGTGCAACCCGCGTCGGGGCGCAGCTGGGGCTACGCGCTCCCAGGGGGGTGCCGACGGATCGACCTTCCGAAAAAGTGAACATCTTGCGTCTCAAAGCCCAGCTCCGAGCGAGGCGGTCATCAGCTCGCGCCTCTGGCGCTTTGGAGCCAGCAACTAAACTTACCAACTATTGGACCAGACTTTATCAACCTTACTGCTGATGAGTTCGCGCGCTCGAACATTTGCCGAATAGGCGGCGCCCGCTATGCTGGAGGGATGTCCCTTGAGCTCTCCGCAGAATTCAGCCCGCGCGGCGACCAAGCGCAGGCAATCGCAAAGCTCATCCGCTCCATCCGCGCTGGCAACCGGCACCAAACCCTGCTCGGAGTCACCGGCTCGGGGAAGACCTTCACGGCCGCAAACGTCATCGTCGACCTCGACAGGCCGACGCTGGTGATCTCGCACAACAAGACGCTCGCGGCGCAGTTGTACTCTGAATTTAAGCAGTTTTTTCCAAAAAACGCGGTGGAGTACTTTGTCTCGTACTTCGACTACTACCAACCCGAGGCCTACATTCCCTCCTCGGACACCTACGTTGAGAAAGATTCCTCCATCAATGAGGAAATCGAACGACTAAGGCTCTCCACGACCTCTTCGCTACTGACCCGCAGAGACGTCATCGTGGTGGCGTCCGTCTCTTGCATTTACGGCCTGGCCTCTCCCGTGGATTTCTTGGAAATGCTTCTCACCATCAAAACCGGCCAGGTCCTGGCCCGTGAGGCGCTACTGCTCAAACTCGTGGACATGCTTTACGAGCGCAACGACGTTGATTTCGGACGAGGAAAATTCCGCGTGCGCGGAGACACGGTCGAAATCCAAGCGGGCTCCGAGGACGATGTCGCGATTCGGATCGAGTTCTTCGGCGACGAAGTGGACCGCATCTCGCGTTTTGACCCGCTCACCGGGCATACGCACGAACAACTTTCGGTTGCGACGCTGTTTCCCGCGAAACAGTTCGTTACTCCAACCGACAAGCTGCAGCTCGCGATGCGCTCGATCCGCGTCGAACTCGACGAGCGCGTGGCGTGGTTCGAGCAAAACGGCAAGCTTCTGGAGGCTCAGCGCCTGAAGATGCGCACCGAATACGATTTGGAAATGATGCAGGAAATGGGTTTCTGCAGCGGCATCGAAAACTATTCGCGCCACCTCACGGGAAGGCCCCCCGGTTCGTGCCCGTACACGTTGCTGGACTTTTTCCCAGAAGATTTCCTTCTGGTGGTGGACGAATCGCACGCGAGCATTCCGCAGATCGGCGGGATGTATGAGGGGGATCGCGTGCGCAAAACCACATTGATCGAGCACGGCTTCCGACTCCCGAGCGCGCTCGACAACAGACCAATGAATTTTGCGGAGTTCATGGAGAAAACGGGGCAGTCGATCTACATCAGCGCGACTCCCGCGCCATTTGAGATCCGAAATTCGATCGTAGGCAACACAGGCTTCATCCCGAATCCAAAGGCGGGCACGCCCGAGGCCGCGCAAAAACCAGAGCCGCGCCTCTCAAGGGCAGACTCCGCGCCCGAACAATTTGACGTTACCACTCCGGGCGCAGCACTGATTGTGGAGCAAATCATCAGACCGACTGGTTTGCTTGACCCTAGGATCACGCTCCGGCCCCTTAAGGCGCAAATCGACGAGACCATTGAGCTCTGCAGGCAGCGAGTCGAGAAGGAGGAACGGGTGCTTATCACCACCCTCACCAAACGGACTGCAGAGGATCTTTCGGAGTACTTAAAGGATGTTGGATTGAAGGTGCGGTATCTGCACAGCGACATTGACACGATCGAACGCGTGGAGATTTTGCGCGGGCTTCGGGCTGGCGATTTTCACGTGCTGGTTGGAATCAATCTTCTGCGCGAAGGACTGGACCTGCCCGAAGTATCGCTTGTGGTAATTTTAGACGCGGACAAGGAGGGCTACCTGCGTTCACAGACTTCGTTGATTCAAACGGCGGGCCGCGCGGCGCGCCATTCGAACGGCGAGGTTTATCTCTTCGCTGACACCGTCACTCACAGCATGCAGCAACTCATCAACATCACGGAGTACCGCCGCTCGCGTCAGATCGCTTACAACGAAAAACACGGCATCACTCCGCAAAGCGTACGGCGCGCGGTACAGGAGAGCCTGCACACCATTCTTCGCGGCCGCGAAGTCGAGTCCAGCGTTGTGGCTGAAGCCGGAGGCAGCTTCTCGCTGAGCGAGACTCTTCGTGAGCTTGAGGGCGAGATGGTAGAGGCAGCGGCCTCGTTGGAATACGAGAAGGCAGCGCTGTTGCGTGATCAGATCCGTGAATTAAAAGCGGGCGCCGGCCTTTCAAAGATCGATCCTGGCATGGTCGAACAATCACGAGGAAAATCGTGGGGCCGCTCAAAAGGGAAAAGCCTCAAGTCAAAAAAGCGCTGAGAACTGCGGTCTTTTGCAAACTGCCCTCTGCGGAAGACCTCAGCTGAGCGCGATACTGGCGCGGCGTGCATCCGACGATCCTGCGGAAGATCCGGTTGAAGAAAGAGAGCTGGTTGAACCCCTCTTCGAGCGCAATCACCGCGACCGGAACATTGGTTTCGCGCAGTGCGCGGCACACAGCTTGGATGCGAACCTCGTTCAAAAAACTAGAGAAGGACTTGCCGGCATGCCTCTGAAACTGACGTGCGAACGTCGCACGGCTCATGCTGCTGAGACGAAGCAGATCATCCAAACGAACGCCCGTGCGGTAATTGCCGAGCACATGCGACACCGCGCGGGAAATCGCCTCCTGTTGTTGTGCCGAACCCTCCAAAGAAAACGCCTGCCTTGAAATCGTGGTGCGCTCTGATTCGCGCCCGGCCACAAGGCTCGCGAGCACCTTGAAGAAAATCGCCAGGCGATCGAGCCCCTCGCTATGTACCATCTCGCGCATCAACTCCGTGACGCGTGCCGCAAGGCCGCCGCCGATACGCAGGCCGCGATTAGATTGGTCCAGCAAAGGCAGCAGCACTGCGGATTCTTGCAGCGCCCAGACGCCGTGATGCCTTGGAAAATTCCACTGCAAAACCAGCCCCTCCGAACTTCCGCGCAGATCCCAGTAGTGCGGAACGTTGGAGCCGATTAGAACAACATCCTCCCCGTCTACCGCCTCCACTGAGTCAGCGACGAAGCGTGTTCCCCTCGCGCCCCAGACCGCCGCGAGTTCGTACTCTGGGTGATAATGCCAGCGGTTACCGAATCCCTGCCAGGGCTCAGCCCGCGCGCCGGACTGCAACAGTTCGATAGTTTCGGGCCCGCCCCTCCAGCGCAGCAGCCGGAAGGATTGCCCTTGGGAAAGGCAGACGTCTTCGCGGGGCGGCGCGTTGGAGTGGATTGGCATCAGGAACGCAGTTTGAGCGAATAGTGGCAGCTTTTGAGAGAAAAAAGTAGGAATCTTAGGTTCTAGCGGGGTCAACTCGGCGTTAGAATCCCGTTTCGCCCCTGTCCCTCTCCGCCTCCAAATGAAGACCACTCACTCCCTCTTGATGGCTGCGCTCGCGCTTGCCACCCCCTGCTTTGCAGCGAGTAAAGACCCATTGCAGGTCACCCTCAAGACGCTAACCGCCCAGATGAAGTTTGATCAGACCGAAATCGTCGTCCCTCCGGGCGAGCGGGTAGTGATCAAGTTCGAAAACCCGGATGACATGCCGCACAACGTCGTCTTCTGCAAGCCGGGTACGGACCTCGACCAGATGGTGCTCAAAATGCTGGAGAAACCCGAGGAGGCGATGAAACGCGACTTCCTTCCGGACGATCCGCGGGTGTGGCTCAAGTCCCGGCTGCTCGCCCCGCACGAATCTCAGATTCTTGAGTTCACCGCGCCGCAGGAAACTGGCGACTACCCATTTGTGTGCAGTTTTCCCGGACACGCGGCGACGATGAAGGGCTCGCTGAAAGTGCTCGGGCAGGGGCCAACACTAACACAACTCAAGTACGCGCTTTACCTCGGTTCGTGGGATAAACTTCCCGATTTTTCGACTCTGACACCGCACCGTACAGGCGATGTTCCAAAGAACACCCTCAATCTGAATTTTGACGATTACAAAAACCACTACGCTATTGTTTTCACCGCGTCGATCGAAGCGCCCGAAGATGGCGAGTACACCTTCTTTCTCGCCTCCGATGATGGCGGGCGTCTGTCCATCGACGGCGCAAAGGTGGTGGAGCATGACGGCATTCACCCGGCCTCGTTGAAAAGCGGGAAAAAGCGGCTAAAGAAAGGACCGCACGCATTTCAGCTCGAATATTTCCAAGCAGAGTCGCAAGCGGAGCTCTTCGCTGGATGGAAGGGCGGCCACTTCGACATCACAGCTTTCTCCTCGTGGAAGCCGAAGACATGGCGGACGCCGAACAGCCAGGGAGAGGAGTATTTTGGCCTTCCTCTGACGCCAACCAGCGCCCCGATTATCTACCGGAACTTCATAGCCGGCGCAGGCAATCGCAGCATCGGCGTTGGCTTTCCCGGTGGATTCAACGTCGCGTGGAGCGCGGAAACGATGAACCTCGCCATTGCGTGGCGAGGGGCATTCATTGACGCGGCACGCCACTGGAGGAACCGCGGCGGCGGACATCAACCACCAGCAGGATTCGACGTGGTTCGCCCAACGGACTTGGTGCCGCCTCTCGCAGTCGTGGAAGACGCAGCTGCGGCGTGGCCTTCGTTCACACCCGATCAGCCGCTCAAAGATTACACCTGGAAAGGCTACACACTCGACGAGCTAGGAGTCCCAACGTTCCGCTACCTCTGGATGGGGGTCGAAGTGGAGGACACCTTCACCGCACACGGCGATTTCAAATCCGGCGGCAAGCTCGTCCGCACGCTGAAGCTAAAGGGCAATATTCCTGCAAAGGCGCAGCTTCTGCTCGCACAGGAAGCGGATATCCAGCTTTCCGAGGGAGCGTTTCAGATTAAAGGCCAGAAGGTTGCTCAGCCCGGCATGCGTTCTGAAAACCAAGTCAGCATCATGGCCGAAGGCGCCAGCATCCAGGGACGCTCGCTAATACTTCCCGCAAAGGAGGAAATCCGAATCACCTACTCGTGGCCTGCATCAGTCCTGCATAGCGCTCACGCAGCACCGAAACCCTAGTTCCTGCTCTTCCCTCTCACCGCTCTCTCCCGCTCCACTCATCAACACATGAAAGCGCACACCCTTTTTCTTTCGCTACTGCTGGCCCCCACCACCCTCATCATCGGCGCGGAATCCGCCAATCCGGCAGAGGCCGAGTACTATAAAATCACGACATTCCCAACACCCGCGAACACCGCTCTAGAAGTGAGTGCAGCGGAACTGCTGCCGGACGGACGCCTTGTTCTGGGTACGCGCCGGGGAGAGATCTGGATGGTTTCAAACGCCCAGAGCGCATCGGTAGCAGGAGTGTGGAACAAGGACACACTGATGTTCGACCCGGCCCCCGAAGCGGACTCCGGGCAGCAAGTGAAGTACCAACGATTCGCCGAGGGACAGCATGAAGTGATGGGGTTGGTGTGGAAAAACGGCTGGCTTTACGTGACCAACCGCTACGAGCTGCTGCGCATGAAAGACGCGGCGGGTCGCGGACGTGCGGACACATTTGAAACCGTGGCCACCCCGTGGGGCGTCAGCGGCGACTACCACGAATACACGTTCGGATCACGTTTCGACAAAAACGGCGACCTGTGGTTTGTCTCGTGTCTGACGGGTTCATTTTCAAGCAAGACGCCGTT
>CAMDSZ010000033.1 GCA_945906945.1 Akkermansia muciniphila | reverse complement strand
CCCGCAATCATGGGCAGCCATGATGTCTGCAAATCGCCAAAAGCCCCCATATAACGCCCCACCGCCCGTCCCTTTTCGTGGCACCAACACACCGCCTTCCAGTCTTCATCCGATGGGGTAAACTTACTCGCGACGTGAAGGTCCCGAATCAAAGCGTTTTGATCATTTTTCAGAACCACAGCGATATCAGCTCCAATCACTATCTTCATTGCGGATACCGCGGAATCAAACCCGTCATTTAATCCAGGCGAGAGAGCGGCGTTTTGGACAACACGAAGAAGGGCCTCCGCCTCACGCTGCCGCCTGCCTAGCGAAACCTCTCTTGCACGCAAGCGAGACGTCAGATGCCCCATGCTCAGCGCCACCATGAAGAACATCCCGAACATGATCACATCTTCGGGCTTTGCGATGTGAAGAGTGAACTGTGGCGGGATGAACAAAAAATTCCAGAGCAGCGCACTTGCCGTTGCCATGCCCAAAACCGCACCACGACTCCACCTCAATCCCCCCAGCACGATCGCCAAAAGAAATACCAGCGCCGAAACCATGTACCCTGTCACGGGCAGCGCCACCCAACAGGCAGAAGCAACAATCGCCACGACCCCTCCCGCCCAAACGTATTCGCCGCCCTCACCGGGGAACTGGGCAAGCTCTCCGCCTGGGCGAGGAGCCCCGTCCTTGGGCGTCAAAAAACGTTGGACCGCTTCGAACATGAGTGAGAGAAGAGCAGTTATTTAGGTTTTAGGTTATCACTAAGTTAGCCAGCACTGGCCGCTGATCACAAATGTTCCACTATTCCTTCTTAACTGGGGGATGCCGTTAAAAAAGTGTTAAGATTACACAGGGAGAAACCCTAATGATTTCTTAACATTGACGCACGCTAACCTTAATATTAGTACGGGCGCTCGGGACGCGCAGCTACCACTTCCGAGCGAGCCAGAACCAGTACCTATCAAACCATCTTTCAAAACCCCGAGCGTAGACTTCCCCACGGCGGCACAACATTAGCCACACACCGAGTCGCCCACCGGCTCCTAGCAGCCTGACAGCTGAACAAAGCTCGCACCATTACCCCCTTTTCCTCCCATCCAGCTTACCACTAGCCGCGCTGATGTCGGCCGATTATCGGCGCCAACTCTTTTTAGTTAACCCTTAGTTAATTCACTAAATTCATGTCTCACGCTCACGGCGACAAAGCGCCCTCACAAATCGCCCTGGTCCTTGGCGCCCTAGGTGTGGTCTTCGGTGATATTGGCACAAGCCCCCTATACGCACTGAAGGAGTGCTTTGATAAGGTAAACAATCACCATGCGGTGGATCCGTCGCTGGGTAATGTGATGGGAGTCACCTCACTGATCGTTTGGGCGCTTATTCTGATCGTCACTCTAAAGTACTTTGTATTCATTCTAAACGCGAACAGGGATGGAGAGGGAGGAGTGCTCGCGCTGCTTTCGCTGGCGATTGAGAAAATCGCGAAGGATGCACCACTCAGGGGAAGGCTCATGCTCGCAGCCGTATTTGGTGCGGCTCTCCTCTACGGAGACGGCATGATTACGCCCGCGATCTCGGTCCTCAGTGCGGTCGAAGGGCTCCAGAACGCAATCCATCTTCCGCATTCATCAATTATCTGGATCACGGTGACCATCATCGTGATTCTGTTTTCTTTTCAGCGCTTCGGAACACATAAGGTCGGCGTGGTGTTTGGCCCGATCACTGTGGTTTGGTTTATCGCCATCGCGCTGCTGGGAGCTAGCGCTGTCATCAAAGCTCCCGAAATTCTCAAAAGCTTTAATCCCATCTACGGAATCAGGTTTCTCAATGAGGGAGGCTGGCGAAGCTTTTTCGTGCTGGGATCCGTCTTTCTTTGCGTCACCGGCGCGGAATCGCTCTATGCAGACATGGGACACTTTGGAAGCCGACCTATTCGGATCGGATGGTACACGATGGTCTTCCCGTCTCTGTTGATGAATTACCTGGGACAGGGCGCCCTTCTGCTCAAGCACCCAGAAATTGCCAGTGATCCACAGTTTCACCCCTTCTTCATGCTGGCACCTGATTCGCTCATGTTGCCTCTGGTAATTCTGGCGACGGCGGCAACTGTCATCGCCTCGCAGGCCCTCATCACCGGCGTATATTCGCTCACACTTCAAGCAATCCAACTCGGGTACCTGCCGCGAGTACGGGTTCGCCATACCTCCATCCACACTCGGGGACAGATTTATGTCCCAACGGTGAACTGGTTCCTAATGTTTGCCTGCATCGCACTGGTGTGCAGCTTCGGTTCATCCTCAAAGCTGGCCGCTGCCTACGGGATCGCCGTCACACTGACGATGATCATCACAACAATCCAATTCTTCTTTGTTGCGACAAAAAACTGGGGTTGGAGCCTGCCAGTGACGGTTCCCATCGTCGTTGGCTTTTTTGGATCTGAAATCTGTTTCTTCTCCGCAAACGCCGCAAAGATTCTTGAGGGCGGCTGGTTTCCCCTTGTGGTCGGGGTCTTCCTCTTCACTATAATGACAACGTGGAACACGGGCCGGCAACTCATCGCCCGCGAACTCAACACTGGAGCCCTGACCCAGGAGGACTTCTTTGAAAGCATTAAACTGAGCAAGAGTCTCCTTCGTGTTCAGGGAACCGCCGTCTTCTTAAGCGGCACTAAGGGCCTCACCCCTGTCGCGATGCTGCACAACATCAAACACAACAAGGTCGTTCACCAACGGGTCATCTTTGTCACCATCACCGTAGACAATCAGCCGTTTGTACGAAGGGAGAACCAGGTGGAGATCGAGGAGGTCTGCGAGAATGTCCACAGGTTAACAGGGCATTATGGATTCATGCAGGAGCCGGATGTGCCCCAACTCCTGAGGCGCGCTCGCAATCACAATCATTTTGATTGCGAAAACGCAGACCATGTCACTTTCTTCCTTGGCCGTGAAACCATCGTTCCCAGTCAGAAGTTCGGGATGGCTCTGTGGCGTGAGCACCTTTTCAAATGGCTTGCTCAGAATGCACAACCCCCTGCCAATTACTTTAGACTTCCCGAGAATCGCGTAGTGGAGCTCGGACTTAGGGTCCGGATTTAAGCGGCGTCTAAGCGAGCGAACTACCCGGTAAAAGCGTCTTTAAAACTATATCCGGCTCAGGTTGACCTAGCCGTGGGGAAATTCTTCGAACACCATTCTGAACCTGTTTTGGATATCGGTAGTTTTTCGGGGGGCCCACACAGAGAAGGCTGGGCTGCTTCAAGAAGTGGTGCCGCTCCACCACAAAAACCGTCTGATATCCATAGTTTATCTATAAAAATCTTCGGTTTTGAATGAAATTCATTCAAACGTAGAACCTGATGAAGAATTCTCCGAGGCTGAATGCCCCTCCAACAAGTGGGTTTAAAGATTATCTTATACTGAAGTTAATGAAGCTCTCGTTTCTGCTTCGAGAGCATCCCCTTCGGTTTCTCTACTCTGACTCGATTCTTCGGCTTCTTGGATCGAATCAAAACACAAGAGAGTCATTTCTCTTCACTCAGAAGTGGCCTGGTCCGATCTGGGATGTCGGTGCATCAGTCGGAAAATTTACCGCCATGCTGGCTGAGGCGAATCCGGAAAGGACGGTATATGCTTTCGAGCCGAACCTTAATTCACTCTATTATCTAGGGCACAGGACCTCCCGCTTTCCCAACGTCGTGATTGTGCCGTGCGCACTAACTGTTGACGGCAAACCCTTCAAGACGAGCCATAGCGCGGATTTCTTCGAGCAACCAACGGGCCCCATGGCCCACTCAATTTCGCTGGCAGAAGCCATCGCAAAGTTTGGCCGGCCCTCTTTTGCAAAGTTTGATATCGAAGGCGGGGAATATTCAATTTTTGCTGAGGAGCCAGAGTCTCTGCTGGGCAGTCACCTGCTGATCGAGTGGCACAAGTACAAGACGGAGGCGCCTATTCCAAGATTCAAGCACTGGGAGTCGTGCGAACTATTCGTT
Source organism: Akkermansia muciniphila (assembly GCA_945906945.1). GTDB lineage: Bacteria > Verrucomicrobiota > Verrucomicrobiia > Chthoniobacterales > Chthoniobacteraceae > Chth-196. The sequence continues at coordinate 17,191 of CAMDSZ010000033.1, read as the reverse complement.
GAAACAGGAGCAATCACGACAACCCATTACCGCCCGAGGTGATTAAGCGCCATACCTCCGCAGGACACTACCCATAGGTTGGCTCTTCGTACAGCCTTTTAGAGTGATCTCATCCAAGTCCTAAGTCTTGTCAGCACGCCGCTCGAATTCGACATTTTGACTAACCGGTAAATCCAGTTGTTAATCCACCGGAAGTGCAAGGAGCGCCTCAGATCCTCAGGCTCGGTATAAACGCTCAAGTGCTCATCCAACGCCACCATTTTTGAAGGGAATAACACCCCAATCCCTGACGCCGTGCGGGCCAAAAGCCGAGGAGATAACCCCGACATTTTCGCGCACGCTTCAAACCCGGGCTCCAGTGCCCAGTTAATGACATCATGGAAAATGTAGACGCATTCACCTGCGCTAATTTCACGCGCGCCCGAAAAGTCAGCTATCACCTGGGGATTCCGGTGATCGCCATCGATGAATACGAGATCGAAAGGCGCCGTTTGGATTTCGTGAGCCAGATTTAAATCTTCGGGCGAGAATCCTTGAACCACCTTAAGATTCAGCCCGCTCGACGCAGCCAGTTCCCTCGTCAACCTGATTCCAAAATCACGTGGAATTTCACGTGAAGTGAGATCTGGGTCCATGATCCGGTGCAGAACCGTCGTGGTTGGAGTACCGCAATCGATGGCGACCACACTGGCCTGAGGCCACGCAAGCGCCAATGCCAAAGAACTAAGCCCAAATGAATTTCCAATCACGAGGATTGATTTCGGCTGGAGATACTCCGTCAGATTCTCAATGAAGCACACCTCGTCGATGGCGATGCTCCCGCCCCCCGTGTTGATCGCTCCCTGCTCATCAAATAACACACCGAACTGGGCACTATCGAAACCGTGAACACATGGATTCAGCCCGATCCGCAAGTGGTAGCCTGCCCCCGCGTAGATCGAGACAACTTTCTTAAAGAGTTTCATGAGTTTTCCAGAAAACAGGGTGCATTAAGCAGGCATCAAAGCGACAACAACGAAAAGCAAATAGACCACCGCGCTTACTTCGCTTTAACAAAGCTATCCTTCAAAGTCACAGTCCGGTTAAACACCGGGTTCCCAGGCTTGCTGTCTTTTGGATCAGTGAAGAAATACCCCACTCGCTCAAATTGATATACTTTGCCAGGTGCAGCCTCTTTGACTGATGGTTCGATCTTAGCCGTAACGACCTCAAGCGATGCCGGATTCATAAACTTAGTGAAATCGCCATCTTCACCAGCATCCGCCTCCGGTTGCGCCACGGTAAACAGCCTGTCATAAAGGCGAACCTCAACATCGACCGCGTGCTCTGCGCTCACCCAGTGGATGGTACCCTTCACCTTCGGGCGCCCCTCCGGCTTTACCCCACGGCGTGTAGCGTCGTCATACGTGCAGCGCAGCTCCACAACCTGTCCACCCTCATCCTTCACGACCTCAGTGCAGATGATACAAAAAGCGTATTTAAGGCGGACTTCCCCGCCCGGACTCAGCCTGAAGAATCCCGCAGACGGATTCTCCATGAAGTCATCGGAATCGATGTAGAGAGTTCGGCTCAGCGGAACCAGTCTTTTGCCCGACGACTCGTCCTCGGGATTGTTCGCCAGTTCGACAAACTCAACCTTGCCCTCGGGATAATTGGTAAGCACCACGCGAATCGGCCGCAGCACTGCATACACACGCTGAGCACACCGATTCAAATCTTCGCGAACGCAATGCTCAAGCAAAGCCAGGTCAGTTAAGCCGGGATATTTTGTGAGCCCGATTGTCTCGCAGAAAGAGCGAATCGCGACAGGCGTGTAACCCCTGCGGCGGATGCCACTGATCGTCGGCATCCGTGGATCGTCCCAGCCAGAAACCAACCCATCCTTCACCAAGCGCAGCAGCTTGCGTTTGCTCATCACCGTGTACGTGAGATTCAATCGAGCGAATTCGCGCTGATACGGCTTCGAAGGCAGTCCGTCGACACTCTGGATTAACCATTCGTAAAGCGGACGATGATGCTCAAATTCGAGCGTACAAAGGCTATGGGTGATTCCCTCCAGCGCATCACTGAGAGGATGCGCGAAGTCGTACATCGGATAAATACACCACGCATCGCCAGTCCGGTGATGGTGCGCATGCAGAATTCTGTAAATCACTGGGTCCCGCAAATTCAGGTTGGGCGAGGCCATGTCTATCTTCGCTCTCAAAACACAAGCCCCCTCCTTGAACTCCCCCTTCTTCATCCGCGCGAACAAGTCGATATTCTCCGCCACGGACCTGTCACGATCCGGGCTGGGTTTTCCGGGCTCTGTTAGGGTGCCCCTGCTTACGCGCATTTGCTCCGGAGTTTGGTCGTCTACATAAGCCAGCCCCTTCTCGATCAGCTGGACTGCAAAACCGTAAAACTTTTCAAAATAGTCGCTGGCGTAAAACAGATGATCTCCCCAGTCGAATCCCAGCCACTTCACGTCCTCCTTGATGCTATCGACGTACTCGACCTCCTCCTTGGTAGGGTTTGTGTCATCAAACCTAAGGTGGCAACGCGCGTTAGGTGCGAACTGCAGACTCAATCCAAAGTTCAAGCAAATGCTCTTGGCATGACCGATATGCAAATAGCCGTTGGGCTCAGGAGGGAAACGAGTGATCACCCAACCATCATTCCGGTTGGCATCCACATCTTCCTTGATCATCTCACGGATAAAATCCAACGGCGCAGGGGCATCAGGAACAACAGACATACCTTCACATTTCCATGCCAAGTCCCACAGAGTCAAGGAACCTCAGGAACTCAATTCGCGCGGCCCCCAGAAACCCTCTGACTGCGCCGGTACGCGAGCCTACCTTGGCTTTTCAATGGTCAACAAACGCCTAAAAACTTTGTCGCCATTCGTGACAAAAAGCGTGTTGTTGCCCTCGCCCGCGAGGATGCAACTCGTCAGAGGCGCTTCAGGCTGCGGCTTTGCTAACACACCGCACAGCCTCCCGCTCGGATCAAATACCTGCACCCCGAGCGCTGAAGTGACGTAATAGCGCCCAATACGATCCACCGCCATTCCATCGCCCCGAGACGCAATTTGATAAGGCGGTGGCTCATTAAACTTAAATTCACCCTTGGGATCAATCGGCAGCCTCAGACTCATGTATGGGGCCTTTGCAGAAAGCGCACCATCCACCCCGACGCAGAACGCCCAAACAAACTCGCCCTTGAAATCTGATACCGCAAGCGTCGCCCCATCAGGAGAAAGGGTAATGCCATTGGGGCCACCAATCCCCTCATCCACGACTTTAACCTCACCTGTTTTTGAGTCGATGCGCGTCACTCGTTTCGCTCCTGTTTCCGTGATATAGATGAAGCCGTCAGTGGATACCGCAAGATCATTCGGCTGTACGCCAGAGGCAACCTCCGCCACCGCGCCATCCGCAATGTTGATGGAAATCACACGCTTCTTTGCACCCTGACACCCGTACAACAATCCATTTGCGCCGAATTTCAACCCGCTTACGGACTCGTCCGCGATCTTCACTCTTTTTCCATCAAGCCCCACCCGATAAACGGTCGCGGCCTTCATGTCAGAGAAGTAGAAGTTTCCGTCTTTATCAGCGCAAGTCGCATCGGCAAACCCTAGCCCATCCGCCACAAGCTCCCATCCGCGGCCGGGAACCAGCAGGTTCAACAAGGTCAAATCCCCGCGAAGATCTCCTTTGGTGTCGACGACGGGCACATGTACTTCCTTTCTCCACAGCCACCTCAATGCGTCAGGAAATACAGAACTGCCATGCTCGCTGTTGTGCCCGAACCCTTCGGCGAAATCAAATCGCACATCATATCCCATATACTGAAGCGCTGCGGCCATCTGCTTGTTCGCCAGCGGCCAATTTCCAAACGCATTATCCAAGTCCCCACTTGAATCGGCCAGATAGACCCGCAGCGGCTTGGGCTCGGTCTTTCGAATGAGCGATGGGTACGCGTTTCCTCCCCGCAAATTCACGAAACTCCCGATGGTTGACAGCACCTTCCGAAACGCATCTGGACGCTCCCACGCTGCTGTGAACGCACAAATTCCACCAGAGCTTGCCCCGCAAATCGCACGCATCTCTGGATCGGTCGAAATTTCGCATTTTTTGCTCACCTCAGGAAATATTTCCTCCAGCAAAAACCGCGCGTATCGCTCACCGAGACTGTCATACTCGAGGCTGCGGTTTGAATTCTTCCACGGGGTCTGCGGCTTTTGAGCTGAAACATCGTGCCCGGGGTTAATAAACACCGCAACAGTCGGAGGCATTTCTCCGCGGGCGATCAGATTATCGAAAACGACAGGTACTCTCCAGCGTCCTTTGACGTTTGCATAATCGTGCCCATCCTGAAAAACCATGACCGCAGCCGCGCTCCCCGACTTCAACTGCGCGGGGATATACACCGACCAGTCGCGGACCGTACCCGCAAATATTTTGGATTCGAAAGCATCCATCGCCTCCAATCGGCCGTGAGGAATTCCGGGCAGCTCAATAGCATCGGGATGAGGCATCCAAGCACTTAGGCCAGATTGCGCAAACATCGCAGATGCGTCACCCAAACAAAGCAGCAAAACACAAAACAGCTTTTTCATATGATCGATTTAAAGATGGTCGAATCCAGCGTGTGATGAATCACCCTGCGGCGAGTCCAACCCACAAACGCCCCCGTTTATTTCGCTGGCCACAAATACTTGATTGCTTCAGGCATCATTGCCCCTGCGGCCTGCCCGCTGTGACCGCCCCCTGTCAGCACAAAGGTGTGCTCGTAGTCCGCGAACTTAAAGGCCGCAGCAAGCTCCTGATTCGACAGCGGCCAGTGCCCGAAAAGATTATTCACATCCTCCTCTCCCTCCTGCATCCATACACGCAACCCCTTCGGCGAAGCCTTGGACTTACGGACCAGCGCTGGATACACAAACGCACCGCGAATGTTCGTGAAGCTGCCAATACTTGTAAGCACGCGGCCAAACTGTTCCGGCCGCTCCCACGCCGCAGTGAAGGCACATACCCCTCCGGAGGATGAGCCTGCAATGCCTCGATGTGCCGGGTCTTTGCTCACATTTAAATCTTTCAAAACTTCTGGCAAAAATTCCTCGGTCAGAAAGCGCGCGTATCGATCGCCGACTGAATCGTATTCAAAAGAACGATTGCTGCGAGCGGCGCCCCCCGAACGCACTGGTGAAAACACACCCGGATTCACGAACACCGCAACCGTCACCGGCAATTCTCCCTTCGCGATCAGATTATCAAGCACCACGGGCACACGAGCTGCCCCATCAGGCTTCACGTAGCCTCCGCCATCCTGAAACACGAGCAGATGCGCCTTGTTCTTGGCCTCATATTGCCTCGGCACGTACACCCAATAATCTCGGGTTGTTCCCTCAAAAATCCGGGTGTTCGTGAAGGTCCCCTTCGTGACCGTTCCCTGCGGGACACCCGGCTGTACCATACTGTCCGTTCCGTGCTTCGGGATTTCTAGTGCGTGAGACCATGCTCCAAGACCCAGGGAAACAGTGATAAAGCCGACTCCAACGCTGAAACGACGCAGAGATGTCATAGGGGAATGATGGGGGTGCTAAGTGTGCGGGTATTACGCTAGCCTTCAGCAAGTAGGCACGCACGAAAATTAATGTCCGAAGCACCAAGCTGAATGGGTTGAGCATGCCGCGCGGATCTACGGAAGCAGTCCCGCAGCCGATTCGTACTCGGGTGTATCCGGATACTCGGATTTAAGCTCAACCAACAACCTTCTGGCCTGAACCTCATCCCCCGCGCCGAGCATTCCCCGGATCGCCCCCAACAAAGCGCTGGGATGGAGCAGCCTTTGCGCGGGAACAAACAACTCCACGGACAGGAAAGATCGAATCGCCAGCCCCCACTTTTTGGATTCCAACGCCTGCTGGCCGATACCCAGCCAGGAGATTGCTGCGCCAAGCGAAGAAGCTCCGGGCTTCGCCAATGCCGCCCAGGCCAACCCTGCTTTCTCCGGGTCAGACTTATTTAAGAATAGAACTTTTGCAGCGTTGTCGAGATCGGTGTCAGCCGTGGAAACCCACTGTTTTTGGAGTGCAGAAACGGCCTCCGAATTCCCACCCGCAACCAAAGCTGGAACGTGAAGTCGCATAACATCAGGCCACTGGTTGCCCGGCAAATCCGCATGCACCCTCACCAGAGGCACAAGGCCCTCAGTGATTCGCAGTACTTTGAGCGCATGGCCACGGGCAGCCGCCACTCGAGCCTCTGCGAAACCCTCTAACTCCGGGAACACAATGCTTTGGATCTGCGCAACAGCAACAACACCCTCGGTGACGCTCGTGTTTGGGGCCAATGTCTTGTAAAATATGAATTGGCCTTCGCGACGCATCTCCGTCGCCTTGTGCATAGTCCCATCCTTCATCACGATCTCCTGTGCAAAAAGAGACCCACCCAGCAAGCTCAGCGAGAAAATCAAACTCAGACGACACCTCATCTTTGAGCCTCCGATCCAATCCGCTTTTTCGCCGACTCCATCTCGGGAAATGCAGCCAATTTTTCTTTGGATATCATCTCCCGTAAATGAGCGAACCCCTTCTCGGGCTCCCCTAGTTTTTCAAAACAGTCTGCAGCCCTCAGATAGGCTTTGGCTACCACCTTTGAATAACGTTGGTAAGCCACAAACACCCTTTGAAAATACTGCACTGCTCCACTGATGTCTCCTTTGGCAAAAGCCACTTCTCCCAAATAGAAAACCGCCTCCGCAGTGCACTCTCCCCGCCATTCCCTTGTGGATGCAACCTGTTCAAAAACGGTTTTAGCCTCCTCCAATTTCCCGAGCAACAAAAGAGCTTTCGCTTTACCGTGGGTAACTTCCCTGAGCTTGGAAGTGGCCCCGGCCTTATCAACGGCCATCTCAAAAAAACTAATAGCCTCCGCAGCTTTTCCCTCTAACAACGCTATCTGTCCCAATCCATTGTAGGAGTAATCCAGCAGCTCTGATTTTGGGAATTCTGATGCAAGGGCACGGTAAAACTTCTCGGCATCCTTTCGCATGCCTCGCTCCAGCAGGCGGTCACCGCATTGCGCTAGCAGCGCTGCGCCTAAATCTTTTGGATTAAACTGCTCACAAATCGCGTCGAACTTTAGTACCGCTTGTTCGGGCCGTCGAAGCAACCTCAGCAATTCTGCCTCGGCAAACATGATGCGCGCCGACGAAATTGCGCTATCCGGAAACTTACCGGCATCTAGATATTTCCTGAGCTCGACAGTCGCATCGTATGCCGCAGGTGGCTCGGAGATAACCGAATTGGGCTGTTCTGGACGCTTCGAGCAAAATTGTGCCATCAAGGTAATCAACTGCTCGACCGCATCACGTTGACGGTCGCTTATGAACTTTGCGATTTGTTCGGAGAGATATTCCTTCGCTTCTGAAAGCTTGCCCTCCTTTACCATCGCCTTCGACAACCAGTACATCGCGGAAACAGCCGCAGGGTGCTCAGGACGAGCTGCGAGAAATTCGCGAAACATTGAGGCGCTCTCGGCCCACTTCCCAAGCCTCTGGAGTTGCTTGTTTGCCTCAAACAAAGCGTAGCCTACGACGTCTTCATTTGACGTGTTTTCAACTGCCCTTCGATACGCCACGACGGCATCGTCTCGACGCTCCTTGGCAACCAGTGCGTCCCCCTGGAGCGCGAACACTTCTCCAAGCAGAGCACTGTTAGGGTTCTTCGCTGCCCATGCGTCGCACTTTTGAATCACATCGTCGTGGCGCTTAGCCGCCTGATAACAAGAGGCAACGCGGTATGATGCATCTGCAGAAAACAAGCCATCGCCATATTTATCCAGGTAAGCCTCCAACGCGGGATGCGCTTTCGCATAGTCGCCCGAAAAAAAGTGACACAGCGCTATCCGATAGATCACCTCTTCCAGATTTTCTCCCTTGCCGTGCTTTTTAACATAGCCGGCATAGGCCTCCAGGGCGTCCTGGTATTTGCCAAGCGAGAACAAAGCGTTCGCAGTGAAAAACTGCGATGCCTCCGCATGTGGCCCCGAAGGAGCCATCTTTAGGAGTTTTGCAAAAACACCGATTGCCGCCGTGAACTCTTCTTTCACCAACAACTGCGTGCCCTGGATGAAGATTGCCGTCTGCAATTGGGTCGACTTCGGGAACTCTTTTTCAAACGCAGCGATCGCTTCCAGCGCCTCCTGCGCGTTCCCGAGTTCTGCATGAAAGATCGCTAAGCTGTAAAGTGCAGCCTCTCGCGCTTCGGGCTCCCCGCCTTGCCGGAGATACTCAAACAGCACTACAGCCTCCCAAAGCCTGCCAATTTCCTGAAAACATCGCGCTTGGCGCATCCTCAGCGCACCAACGGCGCTCGGCGCCTTCTCGATGCCCTCAAGGGCCTGCTTGCCCTCCTCAAACATCGCCTTCAACCGATTGTTTGTAGCGATCAACTCAACAACTCGACTCGGATCGCTCTTTGCAACCGCAATGTTAAAGTCCACTTTTTTGGAGATCGCCAACAGCCGGGACCTTCCCACGGCAAGCAACTCATCGCGCTGTCGAACCAATGCGTAAGCCTTCAATGCGCTCCGGTATTCTTTCGCCCCGAAAAAAGCATCCCCCAGCTCAAAGGTCAGTGAGTTTAGCTGAAGAGGGTCCTCGATGAGATCAGGCCTGCCGTGAAGACTCGCCAGAATCTTCCAGGAACGGTCCAAATTGCCGCGTGCAACCTCAGTTGAAGCAACCATCATGGCGGCGTCCGCGAATAGCGGGGACTTCAGTCCGGTCTGAAACACGGGCTCCAGTAACGCCATCGCCTCGTCGGGCTTACCCGCCTCCTTAAGCAAACTCGCACGCATGAGTAGCACTTGCTCAGTTTGAGAGGCTCCAGATAGCGACGCAAAGGAAGCAGCAGCCCCCTCTTTGTCACCGAGGGCCAGCTGACATTGGGCGATCGCGAGTTGTGCATCACCAGCTTTTGAACCGTTAGGATAAAGTTTTTTGTAGGCCTCGAACTTGTCTTTTGCCTTCTGATAATCCTTCAGGTTGTAAAATGCAGCAGCGACGGAAAAATGGACGCTCTCAAGACCCGGACCAGATGCACCAAGCGCCAGCATCTGCTGCAATCCCTCGACGGCGAGTTGAAATTCCCCCTTCGCAAAGGCTCCCATCGCCACAGCATAGACTTCGTTAAGTTTTGCCTCCGAAGTTTGCGGGTTCTGTGCCAAGAGACGCGCCCCGGGGAGAAACAGCATTCCGGCCACCCAAAGAACCAACAGCACCAAAAACAATGGCCGCTGCCAATGAACTTGCGGCCACTGGAGGAGCGGCGCACAGGGGGAGCAGGCTGTATGGTTCCGGGGGTTAGCCATGAGCTTCAGTTGCCGAGTTCTTATTTGTAAACCGCTGGGAGGCGAAGATCCAGATGGTATTGTGCGCTTCCCTGCCTTTGTTGGCGTTAACTGCTTTGACCCGACCAGTCTTCTGGCTAATCTACCGAGCGAGATTGATGTTTTTCACGAAAGTTACCAAGCCCCTCCCCCCCTCAGAGCATCTATGAACTGGTTCGCGTTTAATCCTGGAGATTTCGCAGTCTCATTTCTAAGCGTGCTTCTTGAAGGTATCCCTTTTTTACTGCTTGGCTCGATCATCTCAGGCGTGATTGAGGCCTGTGTGTCTCCACAACGCCTCGCGGCGGCACTACCCCGAAACCCCACACTAGCGGTGTGCGTCAGCGGATTACTGGGCCTTGTGTTTCCAATGTGCGAATGCGGAAGCGTTGTGATCATTCGCAGGTTTTTGAAAAAGGGACTGCCGCTTGGAAGCGCTGTCACCTACATGCTGGCGGCGCCCATCGTCAGCCCAGTAGTAGCCATAAGCACCCTAGCCGCGTTCCGCGGACAATTTTCAGTCGAAATGACCACCCTTCGCTTAAGCCTCGGGTTGATCATCGGCGTTGTGGCTGGACTTGTAGTGCAACGGTTCCCCGTGAAAACAATCCTCCGGAACGAAGCAGGGATTTACCCGGAATCTACTGCAGGCAGGGGCGGGTTAAAAATCGCGTCCACCTCAGGTCTCGACGAGCCCGTTCGGGAAACCAATAAGGTCTTAACGGCGATTTACACTGCGTCCACCGACTTTCTTGATGTCGCTGTGTTCTTTATTATTGGAGCTGCGCTCACGAGCATCCTGGGCACCTCGATTGATCGAACTGCCTTGGCCCCCATCGCTACAAATGTGCCCCTTTCCATTTTTGGCATGATGGGCCTCGCTGCCGCATTGGCTCTTTGCAGCACAACAGACGCATTTATCGCGGCGACCAGTTTTGGTATGTTTCCCATGACTGCTAAACTTGCCTTTCTTCTGTTCGGGCCGATGTTTGATCTAAAGCTGTACTGGCTCTACGGTATTCTGTTCCAGAAGCGCGTCGTGATCATCCTCGCTATAAGCTTGTTCCTAGGAATAGGTTTACTCTGCTGGCGATTGACCGGAATTTTCTTTTAACCAACTGCCAACCACCCGTCTGCATCGAATCAATAAAACGCCAAGGCCATGACCTCGCTGTTTACACGTTGGATTCCCGCCCTCTCTCTCGGGGCATGGAGCGCTATTCTTCTGACAGCGCACCTTTCTGGACGCGCCTCGAAGTTTCTGCACCCCGCCTTCCGCCCCGGCGTTCTTGCAGCGGGTATGATCCTGGGATTTCTCTCGCTTCTAATCGCTTCGAGGGAGACGCCACCAGAGTGCTGTGCGGATGCCTCGTGCACGCATCCGTTGTCGCGATCACGCTTGGGACGTTGGATGATGTTCGGCATTCTGGTAGTGCCGGCAAGCTTCGCCGCCTGGCTTTCTCCTGATACTTTCAGCAAACAGGCCTTCGAGCAGAGGGGTATCACGATGGATGCCACAGGACTGGGCGATCGCCGCACGGCACCACCTCAGCAAGCCCCGCTCCCGAGTGATCTTGCTGCGGCCACAACTGCGACCCCGGCTCTTGAAACGGCCGCGCCTGCGCCCGAAACGCCACAAACTGCGGCTCCCGCAGAGAAAACTAATGCACCGGATGCGGTGCCGGACTACCTACAACGGACCAAGGAAGGCCACATCGTCACCGAGGTGCTCGATCTCCTGTACTCCGTTCAAGACTCGCAGCTGAGAAAAGACTTTGAGGGAAAAACGATCCAGCTTATCGCACAGATAATGCCAGACAAAACCTCTGAAAATGAGACAACCCGTTTCAAAGCGGTCAGGATGTTTATGAGTTGCTGCGCGGCAGACGCCCGTCCCGTGGCCACACTGGTCGAAGCAAAGACGCTGCCAGATTTCGCTGAAATGACATGGGTAAAAGTCATTGGAACTGCGACATTCCCCGTCGAAAAAGGAAAGCGCACGGCCGTCATTCAAGCAATCTCAGTGGAAGAAACCAAACCTCCCGAAGAGGCCATGCTCTTTTAAAAGAGATACCAAAACCAAACTCATGCTCCCAGAAATCGAACGCCTCCTAATCCTGCAAGATAGAGATCGCAGGGCTCGCACTTTAAAAGCCGAACTTAAGACAATACCAGCGGACCGTACCGCCCTTGAAACAAAGCTGTCCACCCTCAAAGGTCAGGCAAACGATGCTAGGCAAAAACAACGCGCGGCCGAAGTGGAGCAGGCAAGACTCGACACAGAAATACGCTCAAAACGAGAGCAGATCGCAAAGTACGAGACCCAGAAGTTGCAAACCCGCAAGAACGAGGAGTACCAGGCGCTCAACCATGGGATCGACCACGTAAAGCGTGAAATCTCAAGTATTGAGGATCGGCAACTAGAACTCATGGAGACGCTCGAAGCGCTCAAGCCAGCGGTTGCTGAATCAGACAAAGCTGCGGCTGAAGCAGAAGTTCAGGTCAAAAAACAGATCGCAGACCTAGAATCTAAAAACACAAATCTCCTCGGCCAAATCGCTGAACTCGATTCAGCGCGCCCGACTCATACTGACGGTCTCGACGAGGACCTTTTGATCACCTACGGAAATCTCTTTCTGACCAAGGGGGAGGCCGTCGTTGCGCTGCGAAACGAGGTATGCTCGGGCTGCCACATGAAAGTTACTGTTTCGACCTCCGCGAGCGTCAAAGCACGGAAATCCATCGTGCACTGCGAACAGTGCAATCGAATCCTCTTCCACGAGGTGCACTAAATTGCATCTCCCGGATCAGACAGAGCGTTCAAAAAAACGCCCCACCACCGCCTCGGCTTAGTAATCCGCGGAGCTTGGCTCCGGGACGCTCTCTAGCAACTTATTGACGATTTTATCGGTGTTCATGCCCTCACTGTCAGCGGTGAAGTTTGTGAAGATACGATGCCGCAGCACAGGGCGCGCCACCGAGCGGACGTCGTCCGTCGTCACCAACAATCGTCCTGCGATTACAGCGCGGGCCTTGGCGGCTACAATAATATTTTGTGTAGCCCTCGGGCCTGAACCGCAACTGATCCAGCGACTGATAAACTCCGGCGCTCGTTTGTCGCCTGGACGGGTGGCACGCACCAAGCGGACTGCATACTTCAAAACATGATCACTCACAGGAAGGCTCCTTACCGTCTTCTGTAGCTCGAGAATCTGCTCCGCCTTCATGACTTTCGAAAGGATCGGTTTTATCATGCTCGTGGTGAACTTAGCGATCAACTCCTCCTCCTCCTCCGAAGGGTAATCCACAAAAATCGAGAACATGAAACGATCCAACTGCGCCTCGGGGAGCGGATAAGTTCCTTCCTGCTCCAGCGGATTCTGCGTCGCGAGAACAAAAAATGGCGCGTCTAGGTCAAAGGTCTTACCCGATGCGGTCACCCGATACTCTTGCATCGCCTCAAGCAAGGCAGCCTGAGTTTTCGGCGGAGTTCGGTTAATTTCGTCCGCCAGCAGAATTTGAGTAAAAATAGGCCCCTTGATGAAACGATACTCTTTCTTACCGGTGTCCTCGTCGACTTCAAGAATGTCAGTGCCGGTGATATCCGAGGGCATCAAGTCGGGGGTGAACTGAATGCGTTTGAACTCAAGATCCAGCACCTCCGAGATCGTTCGAACAAGAGTCGTCTTCGCAAGACCCGGCATCCCAATCAGCAAAACATGCCCGCGCGATATGATCGCAGTGAGCATGTCCATGATGATATCGACCTGCCCAACGATTGCTTTCCCAATCTCATCACGAATCAATGATGTAAGCTGGCTCATCCTGGCAACCATCTCTTGAACTTCTGCTGTCTGTAATTCCGGTGGTAGATCAGCGTTCGGAAAGGGCGGTACAGGCGCAGGTGAGGCATCGTTCTTCGGCGGAGCAGGGTCGAGTGCTGGTGCTGAAGAACCCGGTGACTCAGGGGGCTTGCCAGCCTCATCGGCTAACGCAGAACTCCCTTGCGGTTTGGCGGGGGATGGAGGCCTCGCCAAAGGCGGCGTAATCCCCTTGGGTTTCTTGCGCGTCTCATCAGAAAGTGTTTCCGCCGAGTCACCCGAGGATTGGCCCGCCGACTCTGGAGACGGGAGAACGGGCAATGGCCGCGACTGTGCCCCTTCGAAGGAAGGTTCAAAAACGAAAACTTCCGTTCCAATCCCAATGACATCGCCTTCGATAAGGCGGTGCGCCTCTTCAATAAGCTGAGTGTTCACCTCCGTGCCGTTGCTACTTTGCAAATCCTCAATCCACCAGACACCATCGGTCTGGAAAAACCTCGCATGCCGACGCGACGCTCCAGACTGCACAGGAAGAACCAAATCACAGGATTCGTCGCGCCCAACAAAAACTTCGCTCCGGGCGAAAGTCGGAAAATCAATGATAGGCGTGGTGTTCGCCGTGTTGCGTAGCTGTGACATAGGAGATGGATGGGTAAGGGAGAAATTTGAAAACTCAATAATTTGATTAAAAACCGTTCAACCAAGGCGGACGCATTATCGGCATAGCGCAGCTGCTTCGGCTGCGAGTTCATGCTTTGGATAACGGGCGGCGATAAAACTCCAAATCTTCACAGCTGCCTCCCTCTGGCCCAGCTCAGCCAGAGCGCAGGCCCTGTGGAAATCGGCAGGGATCTGGAACGGGCTATCAGGATTGAGCGCCTTGAATGAGTCGATCTCAAGAAGCGCCTCGTTCGCACGACCAAACATGAGTAACACCTGCGCTCTTAGAAGCAAAAAATCGCTCTGGAGCTTTGCCAGCGGGTGCTCCTTTTCCCAAAGAACAAGCTGAGCTTCAGCATCAGAACGCAAGCCTCTTGAAATCAGACTCGCAACCGTCGCCGCATACGCTCTGTCCTGGGCTGCGAACTTCCTTCCCGCGCTTTCGTCGGCAACGTTTTTCTGTATGATACGGTAAGCGTCTTCCGCCTCTTTTAGTTTACCCTGAACGCGCAACAAATCACCGATGCGCGTCCTTATGAGCTGAACGGTTTCAGGGAAGGACTCAAATTTAGGCATCGCCTTTTTGGCAAACGCAAGCGCCGAGTCGTCGCGCATCACAAACGTTCGGGTGTCCATTTCGAACATTACAAGCTCACTAAGATATTTCTCAACCGCAGCGGCTCCCACCTTTCCTGCTTCATCCAAAGCAGCCTTGGCGTCGCTCCTGGCTACACCGCGCAACCAACCGATCAGCGCTCCAATGTAAAGCCGGTCGTCAGGGTCAGGGTTTTTGGTGACCCAAGCCTTTGCTATGGGCAGCAACTCTGCATCGTCTCCGAACTGCTTCGCGAATTTGTAGTAGTCGGTGAGCTGTTCGATATCCATGTCGCTCATTTCCTCACGCCCCATTTTCTCGAGGTACCGGTGCACATCAGCCCTCGAGCGGACTGAAGCAGGCTTCGCAAACCCGAAGGTAGATATCGGAAACCTCAGTTTGACTGATCCCTTCTCTGAACTCAGATCGAGATCCGCATAGATTGGCGCCATCCCAGAAAATACATGCTCGAAAGATGCCCCCTGCCGTTTTGCGCCGTCACTCAGCGTCCAAGACGCGCTCCACCCATCCGGCATTTCCGCGAGAGAAACCTTACTATCGAACAGCACAGAAGCCTCCCACCCGAGATAATCCTCGTGCTTAACTGATAAACGCGGCAGTTTCCCCAGCTTCGCGTGTTCAAGTGAAACCACTTCAGTTTTCCCTGATCGCGTCCAATGGTTGCCCTCAAAAAGCTTCATATTCGCTTCATCCTCGATGAAACCGAACCGCGCTGATCCGCCCGCCTGTTCGCCCTTCGCGAGAAGATAATCGATCATCACTCCCTCGGCCGGGATATTCACATTGGCCTTGACCAACTCGTCGCTCGGCGAGGAGGGAGGATCGCTAGCGCGGAGCTTCATTTGCGGGGGATGCTCACCAGGAGCCATCAGCTCAAGTTTGCCGCCGATCCACACAAACGATGCACCGGAGGATACGGTTGCCAGAGGCTTACTCATCACGCCTGGCTTTAGCCATCCGCGGTAACGAGCCAGATAGTTCTTCTGCTCGCCAAAAGGATTTCCATCGAAGCCAATGTGCGTGGTAAACGCTGCTCCATCTGTTCCCAACGAAATTTTCCACGCATCATTTAAACCCTCGGGCGATTCAAGCGACATATCGGCAATCAACCGCCTTACCTCTACAAAGAGTCCATGCTTTGGCTCCCAAGTGGGAGACTTTAACGGCTTGGTTCCGCCAAAGTAGAGCTTGTACTGGCCGCCCTCCTTCAGTCCCTTCGCAATCAGAAAAATGTTCTGCCTGGGCGCTCGAAAGATCTTGGCGATCGGGATGGGCGTGTCAGTGGAATCTAGCAATGCGACATCAGCCAGATCTGGAAGTGTTGCTCCGAGTTCGAATACTTCGATCACCCATCCAGCGTCGGGCTCCGAAGGGCCGTTCTTCGCAGTAACCGTTGCACGAAACGCTGAGTCAGCAAGCACCCATGAAGGATCCGCATTGGACTTCGGTGCGGCCGGCTTTCCGGCCGGAGGCGTCGCAGCAGGCAACGGCCGGGCGGCAAGATTCAACGCCACTAAAATGCATGTCAGTCTGAAAACGATTGCTTTCATTTGCCTTCACTAAGTGAGCGGAAGTATTCAACCACCATGCTTTTGTACGCGGATGGAGCCTCGCCTTCAACCCCGCCCATCATTCGTCTTTGATCCGGGCGCAAAGCTCCTCCTAGCGCCCCCTGGGTTATCCCCCTTCTCGAGCCTCCGGCTTGGAGCGCGCGCAGCTCTTGCATCACTCGCTCATGCCCCGAACTAGCATCAGCCACCCTCCCCTCCCGCAAAGCCTGCGCCACCCTCTCCATCTCAATCCGTGCGACCCGCAACCCGTCGCCGTCAATGTGAAGCGCCCGAGCTAGCATCAGGAGACCGTAGATCTGCTGAACGACGACACCTGCGGCCAAAGCCGCCTTTTCATCAACCTGAACCGGGGAATCTGAAATGAGCTTCTGTTCAACTGGTACGCTCTCACCAGTGGATTCAGCACCCTCCTTGGGCTCCTTTTTCTCAGTGCGCGCTTCAAGTTTTGGAATAGCATCACCGACCCCCTGCGCCGTCCCTATTAGCATTTCAATTCGCTCGGCAAACGCATCGTGCAATTTCAACCGAGGGCGACGCCCTTGCTCCGTTTGGGATGCCGGCTCTATCGGATCGAGCTCAGCCTGCTCCACAAAACGCAAGGCGTCCCCCGATGTCGAATCCACCCATTTGATGAGCTCGTTCAGAATCTCCGAAATTCTCCTCAGATCTTCCAGCGCCGACTTTCCCCTTTCAACGCACATCTCACTGAGCTTCGCCGGAGTCATGCGGAGCCCGGAGGCCCTATTAAGCAGGTCTATCTCGAACTCGCCCAGGCTATGGAGAGAGGTTTCAAAAATCCGCTCAGCCTCGCTGTGTTCAGGGATAGCCAAGGCATCTCCAACAGCCTGCGCAACTGCTTCCGAGAGCAACGATCTCGTGCGGCTGACCTCTTGGATCAAAGACAAGTCGCCAGCCGACAGAGCCTCCTTCTGAACCAAAGGATCCATTTTTGCGGAAGCATCAAGCTGTACCTTTTCCAATAAACGGAACTTTTCGACCATTTCGACCAGCGGTGCCTTGAGTCCGCCCAAATGCTCCTTTGCAGCGCGCAACTGCCAATCTGCAATCACTGTCACAACTTTTGCCAAATCTGAAACAAGAGATTCCTCAGCGGCCAGCAGCAAAGTTAACTCGGACTTC
>CAMDSZ010000032.1 GCA_945906945.1 Akkermansia muciniphila | reverse complement strand
CCCAAGTCGTCAGCGCGACTGCCGACGCGCTGCTGGCCGACAGCACAACCGCGCCGCCCATCTACTCGGCTCGCCAGCCCAACGTTGAGGAATAACGCATGCCGGCGGCGCCGCCCATCCAACCCAACCCCGCTGCGGGATTCTGCCATGTGGCTCTGCGAATGCTCAGGGAACTGGTCTTCGTTGCCGCGCTATGGACAGGGCTGGGGCTCGCCTTTGCTGGCCAAGGCAATGCGCAAACGAACTATTCGCGCCCCTATTCAAAGTCGCTGCAAAACAATGACGGCACACGTCTCACCGTAAAGGTGGATCCAGAAAACCGACTCGTGGAGGAGATCCTTTACGGCGCAGACAAATCGATGGTTTGGCGTCTGGTCCGCGAACTCGATGCTGCGCTCCAACCCATGACGGCCATCAAGTTTGATGCAAACGATCAGGTGATTTCGCGCCACACTTACTTATGCCTAAAGAGCCGAATCGAGGAGGAGGAAGTCTTCAACGCGCGCCGCATACTCGTCGCGCGGATGCAGTATTTCTATGACAAAAAGGGGCGCCTCGAAAGGATCGAACATTACACGCCTGAAGGCCGGTTGCTGAACACGACTTATAATAGTGCCGCGTTAGGTGCAGACCCGGTCATGCGAGATCGCGGCACCACTGTCATCAAGGCGCCCACCCGTAAATAAACGCCTCCTCACGACGTCCCAACCGTTTCTGCCTCACCACCTCACTCATGCAAAAAAACACACTTCTGCTATTCGACATTGATGGAACCCTGATGACCAGCGGAGGCGCAGGCGAACATGCGTTAAAGGTCGGCTTTCGCGAAGAATTCGGTATCGAGGATGACCTGCGCAACGTTGAGATTGCAGGGCGGACGGACTCGGGCATCGCACGGCAAATGCTCGCATACCACAATATCGAAGTGAATCCCGAGACGCTGGAACGCTTTTATCAGGGATATCTTCGTAACCTGATTCGCGAGCTGCCGAATCGGACGGGCACTCTGCTTCCAGGCGTCGAAACATTGCTAAACGAACTTTACGCCCGCTCTCATGTCGCACTCGGTTTGTTAACCGGAAACCTTGAGCGCGGCGCGCGACTAAAGCTCACACACTACGGCGTGGCGCACTTTTTCCCGTTTGGCGCCTTCGCAGACGATCACCACGATCGCAACGCCCTCGGTGAATTCGCGCAGCAACGCGCCACCGCCCTGCACGGGGTGCGGTTCGATCCGGCGCGCACGACCATCATCGGCGACACGCCCCACGACGTTTCCTGCGCGCGTGCAATCGGGGCCCGTGTACTGGCCGTCGCGACAGGCGCTTTCTCCGCCGACGCGCTCGAAAAGTGCAATCCGGATGCGGTATTGGAAAACCTGTCGGACCTTGGGAGCGCCTTGAACGCCCTCAACGAAAGCTCGGCAGTTTGAGAAACGGTTTTGGCGGTTTAAAAGATTCACGCCGATCTTTACGGGTCTTTGTTGACCGCGTTTTTGCGAGATCGTCCAAATCATCTTACGCGCGCTAACCGACGCAGCGCCAACCTTGAGAGCAGCGCCTCGGAGCGATGGATTTGTGGGACGTGAAATACCGCACGCTTTCGGAGCAGCAAAAGTCCGGAATCATTTGAGCCCGGAGTTATAGCATAAGTGTCTGTGAGCCTGCTCGGCGGGCTCTGAAGGAGCGGTTGAAGCGGGCTCGCACAAATCACGGCCTCCCCCCTGGGAGCGCGCAGCCCCAGCTGCGCTTACACGTCCTTACACCGAAATAGGTACTCCCCTTCGCTGGTGCTGTGCTTCCTCACTTCTTTGATGTAATCCCCGTCTGGGCGCAGCTGGGGCTACGCGCTCCCAGGGGGGGCGATGGACCGCGTTCTTGAAAATGTAGACACCCTGCGCCGCTAAGAAGCCCAGATCCGACAGAGACTACCAACTACCACAAGGTCGCACCTCTGGCGCCACTGGCGCCTTGGAGCCAGCAACTGCATTTGCCAACCACTGGATCCGAAGTTCTAAGCTTTACGGCTCACAAGGTCGGGAGGACCCACTCATTTAAAAAAAATGCGTTTCGTAGATGTCAAAAATAGTGAATCTACTTGTGCAGGCGCTTGTGGGAGTTGTTGAGAAAATATCGATGAAGAAAGCTGCTGTCCATTAGATGGGTGGGTGAGCGGACCAGTTACGGCAGGGGGCATCAGGGAAAGGCGGTTTTAGTACATGCTGCTATCCGCAAAGCGCCTCGAATAAGTTTTCTCAGAGCTCACTCTCAAACCGTGCCACTTATTTTCAGCATGGGCGCACCGTGCAAAAAGAATCGCAGGAGCGAAGCGTTTCATTTCCTGACCCACCGAAACCCGATTTCAAAACAGCTCGATGAAAAAATTGGGCCACCGAGACCGCGATCAGTTGCGCGACAGTAGGCCGCATCATATTTCGCTCCTCCGCCTCGGATGACCCTCCTGCTGCCGGTGCCGGGACCCCTGGGGTTGGTTACCGGCTCTGGCCTGTATGCGCCGTAATAATCCCAGCACCACTCCCAGACATTACCCGCCATCCCTTGCGTGCCATTCGTCTCGATTGGCAAGTCGCTGGTGGGCGCAGAGTACCCGCCCCAAACCGGGTGAAACTGCCGCTTTCTAGTGCTCGGATTGATCATTGGAAAGAACGGGGTCAAATCCCACACTTTAAAGCCGATGTTCGGGAATGACCCACCCAGGCGAGTTCCAGCCGGGATCGACGGAGTGTTGGGCTGGTAATTTGCGAGATCCTTGTGGAGATACGAACCGAGGCTGGCAAGAACACTCGATTCAACCGAGGAAGCGACTGGAAAGCGACGGTAAGGGGGAGCCTGGGTGAGAAACATGGTGGTGCCACCACTGATTGTGCCACCACTGATTGTGCCACCACTGATCGTATTTTCCGCAACCACCGAGGAGGAAAGCGTGCCGTTGTATAGCGGGCCCGCACCCAACCAAAGTGGCGAATAAACTGCTCCGCTTTGTGCTGCAGTAAACGCCGACGGTTGAGCAGCGCTCGCAATGGTCTTGTAGCCCAGCGTTCCATTCGAAACTGTCCCTCCTTTGACGGCTAAACTGGCTAAATCAACCTTCGCGGCATACTCCCATTCCGCCTCCGTCGGCAGCCGATAACCGTTTGCAGACCAGTCAACCTTGGCGTTGTTCATGTTATAAACCTTGCCAGAGCGATAGACATTGGCCGAACTGCGTGCTGGTGGATTGAATTGGAGCGGGACTGCCGGTGCGGTCGCAGTCGCCGCGAGGTTCAAATAGACAATGGTCTCCCAGATTGGTTGTTGATTCTGGTTGTAAAATTGCAGAGCCGCTCCGCTCACGGTGCTTGGGGCCGTACCAGCAAGCGTGCCCGTACCAGCAAGCGTGCCCGTACCTGCAAGAGTGACTGTGCCAGCAATAGTGATCGAGCCCGAGCTTACCGCACTGATCATGACCGGAGAGAATCTGCCGTTTGACAAAAGCCCGATGCCTCTCCCCGAGACGTACATGCCTGGGGTCAGTCCCACAGTGCTGGTGAGTCCAGTCACTTGGTTGGATCCCGCTGTCAAACTGCCGCTCCTTGAGAAGAGCTCGTAATCCAATCGAGTCACCATGGCGTTTGCCGGGATACCCCCACCTGAGACAGACGAACCGACAGCGATTCCTGAGCCCGTCGAAACCCTCACCCCAAGCGAACCGGCGCTAGTGGCTCCGACCATGGACACGGATTCCGTGAAAGGGCTGTCCGTTAAATAATAACAGGGGGTGAGTTTCTCGATTTCACTCTTGGCATTGCACCATTTGAGCGCCTCTTCCCAGGCGATCCCAACGACTGGATATTTTTTTGGATTTGAAATGGCCTGAATCACGGTGTTGTTAAAGCTCCCAGATGCAACCGAAGACATCAGGAGAGATGTCCCGCTCAAAATGGACTCTATTTTCGCTCCCGTCACGATCCCTGACCCGCTCAACAACATCCCAGGGACCAAACTGGCAGTGCTCTTCACATACACAGCGGCTGACGAGTTTGCTACTGTCCCGCCGGCGAGCGTCGCTGTCCCGCCCGCTAGATTTGAAATGGCCTGAATCACCGTGTTGTTAAAGCTCCCGAATGCAACGGAAGACATCAGGAAAGATTTCCCGCTCAAAATGGACTCTATTTTCGCTCCCGTCACGATCCCTGACCCGCTCAACAACATCCCAGCGACTAAACTGGCAGTGCTCTTCACATACACAGTGGCTGACGAGTTTACTACTATCCCGCCAGCGAGCGTCACTGTCCCGCCCGCTAGCATCGCGCCGGGCGGAACCGAAATCGCGCCGGGAGATATTTGGTATCCTTTATTCAGGAGATTTGCTTGGTCCCGCACAGAATCCCAATCCTCCTTGGAGACCTCTGCTCTACTGATCGTGAAGGAATCCAGCCTCACATGATGTACCGGAACTTCGTCACGGCGAACGTCGCCAAGAGTATCGCCCATCATATAGCTGCCGCCCGAAACTCTCAAGGAGCCAGCGATCGGTGGAATGAACGCCGAGCTTTGCAACGAGCCGTTGAAGGAGACCAGGATGGCCGCAGGGACTGCAGTGCTCGACGGGGAACTCTTGTAGTAGCCCATTAAAGTCGCGTTCTCAGCCGAAGCAGTCCACCCCGAGCCGCCTCCGACTAAAGTGCCTGTGAATAACGTGCCTGTAACTGTGCCACTGAACACTCCCCGAAACTCTGATGCGTTGAGGGTACCGTTCACGGTTAGCGCGACAGATCGATCCTGCTTCACCGAGCCGGAATTTACCGTCGGAAATGCATTTGGCCCAAGATCTTTATAGCCAAGCGCATTCATGGCAATGCGGCCGGTGCCTCCAGTCACCCCGATCACCACATTGGAGAAGCTCCAGTCTCGGGCGGGGAGCAGCCCGTTTGCGGACCACCCGAAGGTCCCTCCGAGTAAACTGGACGTGGACGACCCGCCACTTAGCGGTACGGTTAAAGGCACGATTTTAAAAGACCCAGCGATAACTGGGGTACTCTGGGCGATGGCTGAACCTCGAAAACAGGTCATGATCAAGAGCCCTGCAAGCAGAAGCGCTGCGGCCATGTTACCCAGTTGAGCTGAAAGTACGGGTGAGACTTGCGGTGCCTCGGGTTTGAACTGGACTAACTCCGTTTGTTTTTGGCGCATACAAAACTCTCTCGGGTAGCAGTAAATATGCCATTCGCCGTCAAAGTTAGGCAACATGCAACACCGCAATGGATTGATTGAGAGCGAAGTCCTGTGACTGGGTGACAACATTCAGCGGCTGCAGCGGCTGCACAGCGTCCCACTCCCGACCCTGATGCCTCTTTCCCCGATCGCCGCTTCGACGGTTTTAGCCCCGTATCAAGCGGGGCCAAGTTCACGGGGCCGCTGATGAACATACGCAGCCGCCGAAATCCACGGGCGCCGCGGGTTTTACGGAAGGGACGGTTTCGAAACCATCCAGCGCGCCGCATTTTCAATCACGCGAAGAGGTTCAGCCTGCTTAAATATCGGGTAAGTCTCGTGCCCCGGGCGAAAATAGAACGCACGTCCGCTTCCAATCTTCCAGACCAACCCGCTTCGGAAATGTTCGCCTTTGTCCCATTTTTCCTCAAAGACAACCTCGTCAGGGGCCGGGATGTGGAAAGGTTCACCATACATTTCGGTTTGCGGGATGTCCCATTGCGCGGGCAACCCAGAGGCAATCGGATGAGCCGGAAGCAACGTCTTGATGTGACTCGGCGCGCCATCGTTGCGATACACAGGGAACACGCACTGTGGCAGCGTGAGTTGACAGACATCGCCGGTACGGGTGAGGAATGGCGTCAGACGCGCGTCAGCTTTGACCCCTTTGTAGTACGGCTTCTCGTTCAAAAACTCCCATTTTAGGGAAGACCGTTCCGGTTCGGGAATTCCGGCAAGGGCGTCCGCTTTTGACCGTTCCTGCATGAGCCTTACGAATGGCTTAGCCCAATGTGCAGAGTGTAACGCGATGAAGGCCAGCTTTCCGTCTAAAACGCGCCGAACCACAGACTCCATCCGAGCGTCATCTTGATCATTCACCCTCCGATGACACCAAAAAACCAACACGTCTGTTGCATCAAGAGCTGCTTCGCTCAGCCCCTGCTCGGGGTCATCCAGACACGCAGATTTCACGCTGAACCCCGCCTGTTTCTCGAGGTGAGCGGCAATACTTTCACCCAAAAACTTTTCACCGTACGCCTCTTTCTGCTGTGGCTGCTGCTCGTCCCAAACAAGCACGCGGATAGAATCAGCCGCTTGCGTCTGAGCGAAGAGGGTGAAGGTAAGAGCGGCTATTCGTAAAGGTGTCAGTTTCATTGGAAAATCTGGAAAAAGCTGCCTCTCTTGTGAGAGGCCGCATATCGGCGTAGTGCTTATTAATGGCAAGACCACCCAAGCCGGTCGATTCTATTAGGTGCTCCTCATCTTTTGAAAGAGGGGCGTGGATTTCTGCGTGTGGACGGCTCAAGGGGCAGCATCAGGGCATCAGTTTTTGATGCGCCTACAACCGCTGTCGATCTTCATCTTCGTGTGGCTACCACGCATCACCCGATCGTCCGGAAAGTGGGTTAAAGGACACGCGAATCGGACCAGGTCCAACTTCCGATTAAAGTATCATTTTCACTCGCTGCCGAGTGCGCATTCTCTCGAAGTTTGGTATCTGCAGCCTGCAACTGTGTGAAAAGTTGAAAGAGAACAAGAGAAGCCGGCATCCATCACACATCTCGTTGTTTTTCTTATTCAAATTTCCCGCGAATTAAGGGTCAGCATTCCGTCGACCGAGGGCTCCTATTTCTTGTTCTTTGTGATTCTATTGCCAGAGGCGTTTTTAATTTGCTTGTCCAGTGTTTGCCAATAACCGTCCACGGTCTGTGAATCCTTTGAAACGGTAATCACGAACTTCCCATGTCCGAGAATCGAGGCCTCGTACTTCAACGAGTCTCCAACTTTCTTCCACTTTCCAACACCGACACCTTGCAGATCAGCTTGCCCTAATTTGTTGCACACTAGAGTACGACCATTACCCATCACCCAAGACCCAATAATCGGTTCATGGGATTCTTGACTCGCGGTTTCTGGTTTCTGATCTCCAGCGCACAGTTGTTGGGAACCTGAAAAAGTTAATATCCAAACAGAAAGCAAAGTGATGAGTGAATGTTTCATAAATAAGGGATCAAACAATTGCTACGGCCTGTTTCATCAGTTACTCCTCCATTAGGTTCAAAGCAAACGTTTTCGCTGTAGCATCTTGTGTGTTGAGTTGAAGCGCACCCAGTCTGGCAAGTCCTAGAAGACACTTGGGACTGGCACTCCTCGTTACTTCGCCCACTGACTCAAACCATGCTTCCAAATTTGACCTGCCGCAATTGTACGGCACATCAGTTGTTCACACACACCCTCTCACCTCTCGCCGCGCAGGTAGGCAAGTAAATCCGCGAGCTCCTGTTTTTTCAGTGCAGATTCAAATCCCTGCGGCATCAGTGAAAGGGGACTCGCCTGCAGGCTCTTGATCTGTGCTCGCAGAATCGTGTCCTGCTGTCCGCCGGGCTGGCGGAGCGTGATGCTTTCCGGTGTCTCCGAACTCATCACCCCCAGCAGCGTGCGGCCGTCCTCCGCCTCTACGAGGTACGACATGAATCCGGGCGCGATTTCAAATTCAGGTACGACGATGTGCAGCAAAATATTTTCCTTCGTCTGCCGGCGGATATCAAAGAGATCAGGCCCTACGGCATATCCTTCGCGATCCATCCGATGACATGAAGCGCAGGCTCTGCGGAACACCTCCCGGCCTTCGTCGGGATGCGGCGCGAGCGCGAGCACGTCTTTTGCAGAGTCAAACGCCTTCATCCGGTCGCCAGACGCGGCTTGCGAGAAAAGCTTTGTCGCGCGTTCCTTCAAATGGCTATCGCGACTAGCCAGCAACACCTGTCGGCGGCGCGAATCGACACTGCTCGCAAAAATCGTTTTCGCCTCAATGTGATCCAGCAGCACCTCCGCGAGCGCCGGACGCGAAACCAGCGCATTCAAAACGCTGTCGCGAAGTGCAGGCGCCAGCGCGTTCCAACGCTTCGCTTCGAGGAGCGCGTCCGCCGTCTGCCTATCGCCGAACCGCGCGAGCGCAGTAACGCTTGCCGCCTGTGTTTCCGCGTCCGTCTCGGACAACAGCGCCAGCAGACCCTCGCCAGCCGCCTCAAAGTTGGTGCCGCCCAGCAGCTCGATCGCCAACAGTCTCACAGGCCCAGGCAGGCGGGCGGCCTGCTTCGCAGCCTCAACCGTTCTCGCCAACAATGACCCGGGGACAATGGCAGGCAATGCGTCTGAAAACCCAGCCGCAACTGCAAGACAAACCGGCTCGGAGGCCGCGGCACGCTCGAGCAAGGCATGCAAGACAACAGCACGCTTTGAGGCTTCGGTCGTCTTCGCAATGAGCTTGGAAAGGCTCGCAATGAACGCCTGCGGCACCGTTGATTTGGATTCCAGCAACATCTCGAGCAGCTTTGCCTCCCGTCCGCCAGCGCTTCCCAACACCGCCGCCCGGGTCCACTTGTCGCCGCCGTCTCTGCGTGCAATTTCCGCCAGCGCATCTTCGGCGCCCGCACCAAGACCGCCAAGCGCCAGCGCGCAATGGAAACGCACTTTCGGATCAATGTCTTTCGCCAGCGAGTGCACCGCGATCTTCAACTCTGCATCCACTGTCGCAGGCAGCATCGCAAGCGCCACCTCGCGCACTTCCGGATCACGATGCCGCAGCGCGCGCAAAAGGAGCGGTTCCTGTAACGAATCCGTGTACTTGGCGAGCCGCATCAGCGAGACAACCGTGTCGGGCCGCAGTCCGCGCTCAAAGGCGGCTGCGAGCGGCTCCGCAAATGAGACCGGCTGTTGTTCCACCAATTTGCGAAACGCCGTCTGTCGCTCCCAGGCGTTCATGCTCCCCAGACGCGCAATCCATTGCTCCGTTGTTTGCTGCGCTGGGATGACCGCAGGGGCGGATGCACCTTTCTTGCGGACCACGCGCCAGATCCGTCCCACGCCGCGGCCGCTTTCAAAATCAGTGTGCTTGCGCACCTCCTCGGGAAGATAATCCGGATGCTCAATTACTTTGCGCGTCATGTCGCAAACGTACAGGGCGCCGTCCGGACCGCTCGTGAGGAACACCGGTCTGAACCAGTCGTCGCGCGACGCCAGGAACTCGGTTCCGTTGAGAAGCGGAACCGCCGCAAACGATGCACCGCGCGATTCGAGCCTGTCCACGTGAATCAAATTTCCAGTCGGATCGCACGAAAACACGGACCCGAAAAACTCGGGCGTCAAATTTCCGCCCTGCCAAACATACACCCCGCAAGCCGCGCTGAATGTTCCGGCATGCGAATCAGCCGTAGTGATATTCTGACTGATCGGGAAAATCCGCGCAGCGCCCGCCCCGCCGCGCAGCAGGTAATTTTGCGCGGGCTCGGGACAGTTTTGAACCGTATCGGAGAATGCAAAGTTCGGGTTATGTCGGAGCGCATTGAGCGGCATCACGACGTGCTGCACTTGGACGCGGTTCATGCAGATAAAGCGTCTTCCAAAAAAGTCTATGGAATGCCCGTACTGACTCCGACCCGCAACCGCCTCAAAACGTCCGGTTCGCGGGTCGTAACGCAGATCACCCTTTAACTCCAGTGGCTCTAACTCTGGATGCGCTGGATTGCTCACGCGGCCACCGCTCAGACCGCTTGCGAGCCAGATGAAGCCGTCCGGACCGACCGTGGGTCCATTCACCCGAAGCTGGGTGCTTTTTTGGGTGTCAAACCCTGTGAGCAGGACCGTCCTTTCATCCGCGCGCCCGTCGCCGTCGGTGTCCCGGAGAAAAAGAAGGTCCGGCGAACAGGTGGCGATCAGCCCGTCTTTCCAGGGCAAGACGCCGTTTGGAAAGGAAAGACCGTCGGCAAACACCGTGCGCTTGTCCATGCGTCCGTCGTGGTCCAAATCCTCGAGCAACGCGATCACGCCCATTGGCGGCTCGCCCTCAGCGGGCCCGCGAGGATAGCCGCGATTTTCCGCCACATAAAGGCGCCCGCGCTCGTCAAACGCCATGGCGCATGGAGAAGCCGTCAGCGGCTCTGAAGCAACCAGCTCGACTTTCAGCGAGTCCTGAGTCTTGAAAGCTTGAAGCGCCTGTTCGACTGTCGGGCCGGAGACTGGCTCGGCGGCGCGGGCGAAAAAGGCGGAAAAGGCCGCCAGCGAGGCAAGGCTCAAAATGATTGTGAGACGGTTCATAAGCAGGGGGAGTGAAACCGAGGGCTTGTTACGGACAACCCTCTTTAGGTTAGGACGTTTTTTCCGTTTCGCCTAGCTTCAACCGCTTGCTTGAAACCGCGGAATGTTACACCTTTGAAGGATGTCTCATTGCCGCGCACTTCAGGCTTCTCCCCAGAACCCGGTAGAGCTCGCACCACTGGACACTTTCGCCCGAAGACACATCGGGCCGCAGCCCGCAGATCGCGCGGCCATGCTGGCGCTTCTGGGCCTCAACACCCTCGAAGCGCTCGAAGATGCGGCCGTCCCGGAGAACATCCGCCTGCGTCGCGCCCTTGCGCTACCGGACGCTGTCGGCGAACGGGAGGCGCTTGCGGAACTGCGCGACATCGCGGCGCAAAACAAGGTTGCAAAAAGCTTTCTGGGTCAGGGTTACTACGGCTGCCTCACCCCGCCAGTGATCCAGCGGAACATTCTGGAAAATCCGGCCTGGTACACGGCTTACACCCCTTATCAGGCGGAGATCGCTCAGGGCAGGCTCGAGGCGCTGGTGAATTTCCAGACCATGGTCACGGACCTGACCGGATTGGATATTGCAAATGCCTCGCTGCTCGATGAAGGCACGGCCGTGGCTGAGGCGGTCTCCATGGCGATCGCTCTACACAAGGGTCGGAATGCCACCACCCTCTTGATCGACGAAGGCTGCCATCCGCAGACGCTCTCGGTGGTTGGCACGCGCGCAGAGGCGCTGGGTTTGACCATCCGGGTCTGCGCCTTGGAACCAAGCGCCATCACTGCAGACACCGTCGCCGTAATCGTGCAAGTCCCGGACACCTTTGGACGCATCGCTTCCCACAAGGAGCTTGCAGCCGCAGCGCATAACGCGGGCGCCCTCGTCATTGCTGCGGCCGACCCGCTCGCTCTCACGCTGATCGATCCTCCGGGATCGTGGGGCGCTGATATCGCCGTCGGCTCGACACAACGGTTCGGGGTGCCGATGGGGTTCGGTGGCCCACACGCGGCCTACATCGCCACAAAGGACGCCTACAAGCGCGTGCTGCCGGGCCGGCTCGTCGGGCTTTCGCACGATGCAGAAGGCCGGCCGGCATACCGGCTTGCCCTTCAGACGCGCGAGCAACACATCCGCCGCGACAAAGCGACAAGCAACATCTGCACCGCGCAGGTGCTGCTTGCAGTGATGGCGTCGATGTACGCGGTTTATCACGGTGCGGATGGTTTGCGCGAGATCGCCCGACGGGTCCACCGGCTCGCGAACGTGCTGGCGAACGGCCTCGGGCAACTCGGCATGAAGCTGCGTCACGATTGCTTTTTTGATACCGTGACAATCGTGCTCGCGCCGGCCGAGCGAGACGCATGGATCGAGCGCGCCCACGCGGCAGGCTTGAACCTGCGCCCACTTGCCGATGGCGTCGCCATCAGCGTCGATGAAACCGTGACGACCGCCGATCTGCTCGCGATCCTCGCTACCGCGCGGCCCGGGGCGCACGTTGACCTCGCAGGACTGGTTGCACAGACGGGTTCGGCGACGACAAAAATCGAAACGCGGACCTCGCCGTTCCTGATACATCCGGTTTTTCACTCACACCATTCTGAGACGCAGATGCTGCGTTACATTCGGAGCTTGGAGGCTAAAGACCTTTCGCTTGTGCACTCAATGATCCCGCTGGGTTCGTGCACGATGAAGCTGAACGCCACGAGCGAGATGCTCGGCGTCACATGGCCGGAGTTCGCGAACATGCATCCCTTTTGCCCACCGGAACAGGCCCGGGGCTACGCCATTCTGTGTGCGCAGTTAAAAGAGTGGCTCGCGGAAATCACCGGGTTCAGCGGGATATCGCTTCAACCCAATGCCGGTTCGCAGGGGGAATACGCGGGACTGCTGGTCATCCGAGCGTACCACCGAGCGCGCGGCGATATGCAGCGCGATGTGTGCTTAATTCCCACGAGCGCACACGGCACCAACCCCGCAAGCGCTGTGATGGCAGGCATGCGCGTGGTCACCGTGGCGTGCAAGGAAAATGGCGATGTCGACATGCACGATCTCCGCGCGAAAGCCGCGGAGCACGGGCCGCGGCTCGCCGCACTGATGGTCACATATCCGAGCACGCACGGAGTGTTTGAAACCGGGATCCGCGAAATTTGCGAATGCATTCATTCGCACGGAGGACAGGTGTACATGGATGGCGCGAATTTGAACGCCCAGGTGGCTCTTTGCAGGCCGGCAGATTTCGGAGCCGACGTGTGTCATCTGAATTTGCACAAGACTTTCTGCATCCCGCATGGTGGAGGCGGGCCGGGGGTGGGGCCGATCGGCGTTGCGCAGCATCTGGTGGAGTTTCTGCCCACGGAACTGGCAGGCGGAGTCGCCGCTGGAAAACACATCGGCGCAATTTCTGCAGCGCCTGAAGGCAGCGCAGGGATTCTGGTGATTCCCTGGATGTATTTGCGAATGATGGGTGCGCACGGACTGCGCGAAGCCACGGCCACGGCAATACTCAACGCCAACTACATGGCGCGCAGACTCGATGCCTACTTCCCGATTCTCTTCCAGGGTGCCAACGGGTGGGTGGCGCATGAGTGCATCCTCGACCTGCGCGGCTTCAAGCTCACCACCGCCGAGGACGTGGCAAAGCGACTCATGGATTATGGATTCCACGCGCCGACACTCAGCTGGCCGGTGCCCGGCACCCTTATGGTCGAGCCCACAGAAAGCGAATCCAAGGCGGAGCTTGACCGTTTCTGCGAGGCGATGATTTTCATTCATGCGGAGATGGTCCGGGTTGAATGCGGCGAGGTTGATGCGAGCAACAACGTGCTCAAGCGCGCACCGCACACGGCTACCGTCGTGACGGCGGATGGTTGGGACCGTCCTTACACGCGGAGCGAGGCGGCGTTTCCTGCGCCATGGGTTCGCGAAAACAAATTCTGGCCCTCGGTCTCGCGCATCGACAACGTCTGGGGCGATCGAAACCTCTTCTGCGCCTGCGCGCCGGAACCTTCTGCCTAACGCTGATAGATCGGGAGGTAGTGATACTTCACACTCAGACTTAAAAGGGCCATCGCCGTGCGATAAATGCGGTTGGTCTCAGAGCCGGCGCTTGGTTTCCAAGAGCCATCAGCGTCCTGCATCGGGAGCAGCACTTCCGCGACGCGTTCCGACGCCTCGGCAGCATAGGCGTCGCCGCGCTGGTACATCCCCTGCGCGTAGTAATACGTGCCGTAATAAAACCAACTGTTGCCCTTTACTTTCGGGGGATTTTTCAAAAGCCAGTCGGCCGTCGCGATCACTTCAGGCGCCTCGTAATGGCCGCAAACCTGCATCGCCAGAAGCCCCTCGGTGGCCGTCGACCAGACCGGCGCCGTGGTGTAGGTGTACCCGAATCCGACCGCCGCGCCGGCTTTGGTTGAGCCCTTAAAACAGCGGCGGATATACGCAACCGCATCGTCGATTCCATCCTTGGGAATGTCCAAGCCCGCGTTTTTAGCAGACCGCAGCGCCATCAGCTGCCAGATGCTCACAGACAAATCCGAATCCGTCGCGAGCGGCGTGTAACGCCAGCCGCCCTTGTGCCCTTCGCTCTTCGCCACCGCCTGCGAACGCAGAATCAGTGAAATCGCGCGCATGCACGCTGCACGCAACGCCGCATCCTGTTTCGCGTCGGCCCCCATCCCCAGCATCTCCGATAAAAACAACGTTGTAATCCCGTGCCCATACATGCGCGAGTTGTCCTTTGAGCCAAAATATCCCTCGTTGTCCTGGCGATCCGGCATGAGCAGAAAGTCGATTCCTTTGCGCACTCCAACGCCCTGTGGCGTGCGGTCGGAAGGCAGGTGGCCGACGGCAGCCATGGCAAGACAGGAGAGCGCCGTCATCGCGGTATCGTACGAGCCATGCTCGCGAATAGCTCCGCGCGGATCCTGTTCACTCAACAAAAATGCCACGCCCTTTTTGGTCGCTTCATCAATTGCCTCCGCTGTCGCGCCGCATGCCTGATTGGGTGAAGCCAGAAACTGGATTGCAGATAGAATCGCGACTCGCGCGCAAATGGCAGCAAGCACGCTCAAACGCCCCTTGGGGATCAGACTGAGGATCGACTCAGTCATTCGCAGAGGCTCCGCTTGCGTCCCAGAGTTCAGCGCATTCAGGGCAGTCGAGTGCCCGCGCGATTTTTAATCTTCGAAACTGCATAGTCCCGAGATCCATCGACAAAAGCACGCCTGCGAGCGGCTCCCCGAGCCCGGTTAGCACCTTCACCACTTCCACCGCAGCCATGCAACCGACACTGCCGGAAACAGCGCCCAACACCGGGAATTTCCGTGTCCAGTGCTGCGGCGCCTCCCTCACAAAACAGCGCAGGCACGGCGTCTTGCCGGGAACGATCGTCGTGAGCTGCGCTTCCATCGCATACATCGCGGACTCGACCATTGGCTTGCGATGACACACAGCGGCTTTGTTCAGCGCAAACCGCTCCGAAAACAGTGGCGCAGCGTCCACCACCACATCGGCCTGCTGAACAAGTGTTGAGGCATTCTCGCTCGAAATATTTTCCTGCACGGCGACGAGCTCAAGCCGTGGATTCAGCGCCTTGAGCTGTTCGAGAATCGAATCCATCCGGGGCATTCCAATGCGCTCGTGGCGCTGCAGCAGTTGCCTGTTAAGATCGCTTGGCTTGAGATCGCCGCCATGCGCGAGTACCAAGCGCCCGACGCCCGCAGCAGCCAGTTGCAGCGCCACAGCGCCGCCGACGCCGCCTACCCGCGACACAAGCACGGACGCCGCCTTGAGCCGGCGCTGCGCCGTTTCGCCGAAGCCCGGCAAAAGCATCTGCCACTCGTAAATGGCGCGTTCTTCGTCTGTGAGCAGCTCGGGGTTCATCCGTTTTGAGGCGGGCCAGACTCTCGCACCACCGCTCCGTTTTCGAGCCGCAGAACATGATCCGCGAGCTGCGCCGCTTCCTGCCGGTGATGAGTGACGTGCAGGGTCGTTAGTTTGAGGTCGCGTTGGATGTCCTTCAACAGACGCGCCAAGCCCTCGCGCAGCTCCTCGTCCAGGGCGCTCAGCGGTTCGTCCAAAACAAGGACCTGCGGCCTTGAAGCCAGGGCGCGCCCCAAGGCCACGCGCTGGCGCTCGCCTCCCGAAAGGTTCTGCGGCCTCCGGTCGAGCACGGCTCCGATTCCAAGCCGCTCCGCCAACGACCCCACGGTTGCCTTCGTCGCAGCCGCCGGCTCGCCGCGGATGCGCTGTGCGAACCCGATGTTCTCGCGAACCGTCATTGTTGGGAAAAGCGCCCCGTCCTGCGGCACATATCCGATACCGCGCTCGCCCGGGGAAAGGCTTGTGATTTCATTGTCACCGATCCATAGGCTCCCGGACGAGGGAGTGCGCAGTCCGCAGAGAATTTCGAGCAGGCTCGTTTTTCCGCTGCCGGAGCGGCCCATCAACACGGCGTAAGAACCCGCAGGCACCGCGAAGGAAACTTCCTCAAGCGCAAAGCTTCCGGCTGACCAACTGATTTTATCAAATCGGATCATGGTTCGCAGATTCCGTCTCGGTTACACCCGCTCGCCGACTCGGCGAACTGCGACAAGGATGATCATCGCGAAGACGACCATTAGCAAACTCACAGCCACGGCCGCCTCGAGGTTGCCCACGCTCAACTCAAGCCAGACGGTGGTCGGCAGCACTTCCGTCTTCATCCGCGTGGCGCCTGCGAACACAAGAATCGGCCCGAACTCACCCATGCTCCGCGCCCAGGCGACGGTGCCGGCTGCAAAGATTCCGCGCCGCGCCGCGGGCAAGGTTACCAGCCATGCGGCCCTTGCGCGCGAGCAACCCAGCGTCATCGCCACTTCCTCTGGCCGCGCCGAAAGATGATCGAAAGTGCCATGCATCGTGCGGATCGCAAAGGCGGCGCCGATGACGAGTTGCGCGAGCACCACTCCATTCACCGTGTACGTGAGCGCGACGGCCTTCTCGAGCAACCGGCCGAACCAGGTCTGGAAAAGAATCAACAGCGCCAGCCCCATCACCATCGGGGGAAGCACGATTGGAATGTCGAGCGCGGCCTGCACCCAGCTTTTGCCAGGAAACGTGGCGCGCGACAGCACGTATCCCGAGGGAATGGCGATGAAGAGCGACAACAGCGCGGTGACGGTGCAGGTGCACAGACTCAGCCAGATGGAATGCTGAATTTCGCGGGACTGCAGCGCCTTCCACAAGTCCGACGGCGCGCTGTACACCGCCGTCGCAGCGAGCATCGCCAGAATGAACGCGAGATACGCTCCCGTGATTCCCGCGAGCAAACCCCAAAACCAACGCGAGCCCCTCAAAGTCATGATAGGAAAATCACTTCTGCTTCAACCACGGCGGCACCTCGATGCTGTCACTCCGGATCGCCTTCTCCTCGCCGCGCCACTGGAACCCAGCTTTCTCAAAGGCCTGCCGGTTCGCCTTCAAAAAATCAAGCAGCCGGAACCCGAGCTGGCGGTGAATGGAATCGGCCCGAACCGCAAAAGGCTGGATGGCGCGCGCCCCATCATGGCGGATTTTGATGAATTCCAAATGCTCGCTCCCCGCAAGCGTGTTGACCCGGTAAACGATCGCCGCATCCAATCCACCGGCCCGCATTTGATTGACCAGAAAATCGGCGGTGGGCACTTCCACGACGACGTTTTTCTGGATGGATTCCAGCAAGCCGGTTGACTTGAGCATGCCCCGCGTCATGAATCCAAGCGTGCTTTGTTCGGCGTTGCACAAGCCGATCCGCAAACCAGACTGCGCCAGATCCGAAAGCGTCACGACTTTCTTGGGGTTTCCCGCAGGCACGACAATCCCGATATCGGTTTCGGTGAGCAGAACCGCTTCGGGGAAATGCTCGGCCACGGGCGGCACAAAACACAAGTCGCAGGCGTAGTAGACGTCTGGAAACCGGGGGCTGGTGCTCTCGCCCATCGTCTTCATTGTCGCGCACAGGATTCCGCATCCGTTGAACACCGTGGTCACGTCGACTCCTTCGCGGTCTGCAAACTGTTTGAGCAGCGCTTCGATTGCGGGGCGATTGACGCCGCCGCTGTACATGATGAGTTCCGGCTTCGGGCTCCAAGGATCGCCACCTGCGGGCCGCGTCCCGGCTGCGCTGAAATGCTGCCCGCCCTTGTCCAGCGCCGAGAGATAGCGAGCAAACGCGAGGGCTGTCGAGGCCTGCGTGCTCGCCGTCAGGATCGCGGCGGACGCGTTCTCCGCATGCGCATCCAACTCGGAGACGTGCACCGCCTCGATATCCTTAAACTGCCCGATCAAAGAGTCCCACAAGATCGCGGCATCCACCGCTCCAATTGACAAGTCCGCTGCGATCTCTGTCACCGTCGGCTTCATCACGGCGACCCTTGCCGTAAATTTTGGCCACTCGTCTCCAGCCGCAGCCTGCACCGATTTCCCGATGCTCGCGCTCTCCGGATTCGCGAGTGCAAACTTGATGTCGTCTCTGAGCAAATCAGCCAATGAACCGATCTTCTTCGGGTTGCCGGAGCGCACCGCGATCACCGGGGTGAGAGTTGCCACCGGCAAAGCTTCCTGGACCAAATTCAGCTTCCGCGCGTCGGCGACCGCCCCATCGTCAGCCGAGATGAATACATCCCCTTTGCCCGCGACCCGGATCTGACTCAACAAAGTACCGGTGCCCCCGTACTGCAGTTGAACGGCAACCTGCGTGTCCTGCTCGTAGGCCTTCGCCGCGGCCTCGACGGGCTTTTTCAATCCAGCAGCGCAATAAACCACGAGGGAGGCGCGCGGCGGACCCGGCTTGGAGCCTCCTGGCTTTTCGCATCCGCTCAAGGCGGCCAGCAGCGCCACACAAACACTCGAAGGCGAAAGCCAAGGTAGTAGGGCGGGGCATTTCATTAGGCTTTGAATGTTCGCCATCCTACACCGACAAGGAACAGAAATATCAGCGGAATTCCAAACCCGGGAAAGGGAACCTCGTCGGGCTGCTTTTGCCCGCGCACCTCCAAGGCGGAATCTGACGCCCCGCGAAAAGTGACGGTCTCAGGTTGGGCATCATTTTTGGACTGTGCGCCGATGAATTCGGGACCGTTTGGATCCGGGGGAAGGCCCATCGCCTGAAGTCGATCCGGCCAGTCACATTTGAGAAGCAAATCCCACCCGGGATTTTGCCTCTTCACTTGGCAGGAACATGCGCCCGCAAGGAACAGGCAGACTTCCTCGATTTCATCATCCTGGAAATCCGGGGCAGCCCAGGCGCCCAACACCCTTCCACGGCCAAAGACGACGGCGATCCAGGGTTGCTTGCTCTTTTCCAAACCGGATCGCGGACCTGCGAGCATCGCCAGTAGCGGCGCCTCAGAACCGAGCGCCGCGGGAATCCGCAAGACCGAGTATTTCAAGGCGAGCGCCGGCCCCGGCCCCAGCTTGCTGGACGGGTCGTTGGGATCGATCAATGGCAGCCGGATCACCTGCTCCAAGTAGCGGATTCTTTTCTCGAGCACCCCGAGCGCCTCGGCATTCGCGTGTTTATCGGCCGACTCCACCAATACAAACACGGACGAGTCACCCGCCAGCAGCCGCTTTGCGAGCTCTTGACGCTGTGGTGAGTCTGTGAGCATCTCCAGGGCCTGCGCATCGAGCGCGCCACTCCAAAGCACCGTCGGCGGATTGCTGCCCATTGGGGGCCGCATCAGTCGTGCGGCGCCGAGCGTGTCATCCGGCAGGCGGCTCACTTCAACATTAAGTCCGGACGCACTTCCGAGGTTGCGGGCGAAATGAGCGACATGTTCGGCGTTCGCCGTTGCGGGTGAAACCTCGAGCGTGAACGCGTCTGGAAACCAGTGATCGAGCGCGTAACGAAAGACGGGAACCGTGCACGCATCCATCCCCTGCAACAGCACCATCAAGGCAGCGAGAACGATACCTTGACGGCGCTTGTTGGAAGTCATCGTGGTCAGGATCGCGCGGGTTTAACGAACGTCGTTTTTGCCGAAGCAAATCACTTTTCCATCCACGGTCGCGACGAAGAGGCGGCCCTGAGCCACAGCCATTCCATCCCAAACAGGAGGGCTTTTGAGCTTAAGCTCACTGCCCATTTTACCGTCTTTGGTGGAGACCGCCCAGAGGCTGGCGCCGCGCTTGCCATCAAGCGCCTCGTCCTGCTCCTTGAGTTGTTCGTAAATCGCAGGGTCTTTTTGCGACATCCGCTCGAACGCGTATTCCTCGTCAATCATGTCCGGCGGCCCGGAGACAAACACCGTGCTGCCGCCCATCGCCATTGCGCGAAGGAAGATTGGGACGGGATGCGCCCAGTTATGCTGTACGAAGGATTCATTAGGGCCCTTATCGGGTTTGTCCTTGCCCTTGCCTTTCGGCGTCTGCTGCGCCTGCGGCTGTGAAGCCGCCAAAGCAGACGCGCCCTTGGCCGGGGCATCTGCCTTACGGAACCAAAGCGCGGCAGCGACTTTGCCCTTGCCTGTGTCCACGCCACTCAGAACTCCATTCGCGCCATTGCCCGATTCGTCGCGAGCATTGCCGTTGTCAAAGCTCGCCACGAGAATCGCGCCTTTCGCTGGCTTGATGTTCCCGGTCTGCGCGTGCGCAAAGATCTCCTCCTCGCCAAGGGCGCGCTTGAACACAGCGAACTGATCGAGCATCCCGGTGTACGGGGCGCCTTTGCCGAAAGACGTCACCGCCGAGGAAGGCGTTATGCCGAGGACGAGCCCGTTGGCTGGCTTGCCGGGAATGAGCTCGGTCACCTTTGTCTCCGCCGCAAGCTGCCCGTCCACGAAGAGCCGCAGCACCTTTGTGTCCGTAAGAACCCCTGCAAGGTGATGCCAGCCCTGATCGAGCGGCCGCTGCGCCTCGGCAGTCACAGGCGTCGATGATGAGCGCACCGAGAAACCGGGCCGCCCGTCCTGCAACGCCATGCTGTAGCCCATTCTGCCTCCGCCGTGATGCGCGATCGTTCCATCACGCCCGTCGGGTAGAACCCACATCTCCACAGTCAACGCCGTGTTGGCGATATCGAGTTTGTCCGAATCGAACTTCACATTCGGCGCGCCGCCCTGTTCGCCCTTCTTGGCTCCTTCACCCGATGCGTGCGCGACGGGAACCGGCGCTTCCTTCGAAGCGGAGAAAAGCTGGTGCTCCATGGTCGTCGTCCACTTGTAATACTTCGATTCGCGCGCGAACCCGTATACGTTGTCCTTGTCATGCACCAGAATGCGGCCTTCAGGCGTGTATTTTCCCGCCTGGAAATAGCCGCCGTGGCCTCCGGCGAAACTTTTTCCATACACCCAGTAGCTCCGGTGAAACCAGGAGTCGTCGAGGAAACCCATCGGCGCGAAAAGGTGGCGCCCCTCGCCCTGCTGGGCGCCGCCCTGTTCGGTGAAGTTTCCGCTCACCGGGCCGATGTCCACACGGTTTCCATCGGCGGCGATTTTTTGGGAACGCAAGTACATGTGCTTTCCGTCGCTGGAAAGAATATCATTCAATCCGACGGGCATCTGCAGCGTCTTATGGCGGTTCTGGAAATCCTCGCCGGTCTCAGGGTCTTTTTCGTTAAAGACGGTTTCGGCCAATTTCTTTCCAGTGCGCGCATCAAGCCGCACAAACCGCAAGCCGCCGTCTAGGAACACCGAACGCCCGGCGACGGCATTCACCGTGTCGTTTTCGACAAGCACGCTGCCATGCACCGGCCAGACGCTTTCAACCTGTTCCCAAGCCGCGTGGCGGCGGTCGCTCGGCGCGGCCTGAAAACGCCACACCAACGCGCCATCCGCTGCGCGGAGGCAATAGATCCAGCCGTCTTTGCCTCCAAAAAACACGCGTCCCTTCCAATACGTGGGCGGTGAATCGATGCGAGCGCCCGCCACAAAGTGCCAGAGCTTTTTTCCAGTGGCATGGTCGATCGCATGCAGCGTGTGCGCGTCGATTTGGGAAACAAAC
>CAMDSZ010000031.1 GCA_945906945.1 Akkermansia muciniphila | reverse complement strand
TACCACATCAAAGTAGCCATCCTGATTCTCGCTGGCGCCGGATTCCATTCGATTAACTATCTGCGTGAATCTAAGGCAGTCGCTACCGAAAAATATAACTTTTTGTTGCGAAAAGAAGCTTAGACATCCCCGCTTCCCACTCCTTAGGTGAGCCGCCTTGGGTTACAATTAGTGGTATACATGGCAATTTCCCTACACAACAGGTTGTTGTTTCAGCAATTTTCAGTTGTACCGACCCTCACAAACCCTATTGTACCCACTCACCTCTTTCCCGAACTTCCTTTTCCAGCCTCAGGCATCGCCTATGTCAGACCAAGCCGCAACGGACCCCAACGTCAGCTCCCCAGAACTCTACGACGCCTCAAAAATTGACAAACTCGAGGGCTTGGCCGGCGTGCGCCAACGGCCGGGAATGTACATTGGGCCAACAGACGAACGCGGGCTTCACCACTGTGTGTTCGAAGTGCTAGACAATTCCATCGACGAACACCTTGCAGGCCACTGCACAAAGATCGACGTCACACTCCATTCCGATGGCTCCTGCTCTCTCAGAGACAACGGACGCGGCATTCCAGTGGACATCCATCCGAAGTTTAAAATTCCAGCGATAGAGCTCGTGCTTACGAACCTCCACGCGGGAGGAAAGTTCGGACAAGGTGCGTACAAATATTCCGGTGGTCTCCACGGCGTCGGGGCCAAATGCGTCAACGCCCTATCCGACTGGTTTAAGGTGGAGGTCACACGTGATGCGAAAGTCTACCACATGGCATTCGAGCGTGGGGTCACCACGCAGAAACTCACCGTGATTGGCGAAGTTAAAAGCAAGAAAAACACAGGCACGCTGATCACGTTTCTACCAGACCCAACTATCTTTTCCATCACCACGGAATTCCAGGCTCCTAAGCTCGCTTCGCGACTGCGGGAACTAGCGTTTTTGAATCCGGGGCTCGAGATCACGCTCACCGATGAGCGCACCGAGGAGATGCGAAAGGAAACATTTTTTTACCGGGACGGCATCGAGGAGTTTGTTAGACAACTTGGGGAGAATAAAAGCCAGCTGCACCCAAAAGCGATCTGCTTGAACGGCAAAAGGAAGGTCAAGTTCAAGAACAAGGATCAGGTGGAGATCGAAGACGACATGCATGTGGAGGTCGTCATGCAGTATAACGACTCCTATAACGACCAGTTGTTGTGTTTTACCAATGCCATCCCTAATCCGGACGGAGGTACACACAGCACAGGATTCCGTACGGCGCTTACGCGCGCCATCAATCAATACGCGAAGCAAAACAATCTTCTCAAGGACAAGGATCCATCCATCAGTGGCGACGATGTCCGCGAGGGGTTGATCGCCGTTCTCTCGATCAAACACCCCAATCCAGGATTCGAGTCGCAGACCAAGGTCAAGCTCGTT
This sequence comes from Akkermansia muciniphila, assembly GCA_945906945.1. Classification (GTDB taxonomy): domain Bacteria; phylum Verrucomicrobiota; class Verrucomicrobiia; order Chthoniobacterales; family Chthoniobacteraceae; genus Chth-196. The sequence continues at coordinate 20,004 of CAMDSZ010000031.1, read as the reverse complement.
ACTCCCGAGGTGGAAGGCATCGTCAGTTCGATCACCTACGAAGGGCTGATGGCCTTCTTTGAGGAGACCCCAGCAATTGCAAAGAAAGTGGTCGAAAAAGGGCTCATGGCAGCGCGAGCCCGCGAGGCGGCGCGCAAAGCGCGTGAAACAGTCCGAAAGAGCGCCCTCACAGGCGGCGGATTACCAGGCAAACTGGCAGACTGCTCCGAACGCGATCCCGAATTCACCGAAATTTATATCGTCGAAGGTGACTCTGCAGGCGGCTCTGCAAAACAGGGACGCGACCGGCGTTTTCAAGCAATCCTGCCTATTCGCGGAAAACTCATCAACGTCGAGAAAGCCCGATTGGATCGCGTGCTACAAAACACCGAAATCCAGACGTTGATCACTGCCATCGGCACAGGCATCGGCGGCGGAGAGCAGGAAGGTTCATTCAATATCGCGAAGCTGCGCTACGGCAAAATCATCATCATGACGGATGCTGATGTTGACGGTTCACACATCCGAACCCTTTTGCTCACGTTTTTCTACCGGCAAATGTCCGAGCTCGTGAAGGCCGGCAACATCTACATCGCGTGCCCGCCCCTCTACAAAATCAAGCGCAAGAAGCGTGAGGAGTACGTGGATGACGACGCACAGTTGAACAAAATTCTCATCACGCTGGGAGCCGAGGAAGTGAAGCTCAAAAACCTCGCGGATGGAAAAACCGTCAGTTCCGCAAATCTCGCGGAGCTACTGACTTTGCTGGAACGACTCGCCAAGTTTGCCGACGCCGTACGCAGGCACGGGGGCGACTTTGAAGCGTATCTCAACAGCCGCTCCGAAACGGGCGCACTTCCGACTTATCTAGTGCGAGTTCGTGATGGAAATCAAGAGTGGGTGAAATACTTCACCGCTGAGGATCAGGTGCGGAACTTCCACGAGGAAAACCGGGATCTTGCGCTTTTCGAAAGCGAACCCGCCTCAAGCGGGGCCGAAGACGGAACCACATCTGCGCAGCCCGTTAATGCTGCGCCGACTCCCCGCAAAGGCGAGACCAACCGCCGAAGGGGCCGCCTAGTTGAACTGCACGAGTCAAACGCGGTAAGCAAGCTCATCGCGGAACTTTCCAAGAAGGGGCTTAAAATCGAGCACTACTCCAGCGGCGACAAACCGCTGTTTGAACTCGTCGAAGGCGACGGGGACAAGTCGCAAACGCATCCGGTTTTCGGCATCCCTCAGATTCTTGCGAAGGTTCTCGAGATCGGCCGCAAGGGCATGACGATCCAGCGCTTCAAAGGACTGGGGGAAATGAACGCCAAAGAGCTTTTCGAGACGACGATGAATCCCGAAAAGCGAAGGCTCATGAAGGTTGACCTGAACGAGACCAACGCGGTGGATGCCGACCGGATGTTCACTATTCTGATGGGAGACGTCGTCGAACCGAGGCGCCAATTCATTGAAGATAACGCACTGAATGTGCGCAATCTTGACATCTAAACCACCGCGAAAAGCAGAGCTCCAGCACACGCGCCCCAAACCCCATTCCGCTTTTTACAACGCGCTTTTTCTAAAAGGGCACATTGTCCACTCCCACTTCGAAGATGTATTCGCAAAACGAAAAAATTGAAAAAATTAACGTGGCCGAAGAGATGTCCCAGTCCTTTCTGGCATACTCAATGTCGGTCATCGTATCCCGCGCGCTACCCGACGCCCGCGACGGATTGAAACCCTCGCAGCGACGCATTCTTTTCGCAATGAATGAGCTTGGGGTTTCGCCTTCGCGCAAACACCTAAAATGCGCAAAAATCGTCGGAGAAACCATGGGCAACTACCATCCCCACGGTGACCAAGCGATTTACCCGACTCTTGTGCACATGGCTCAATCCTGGGCAATGCGTGAGATGCTCATCGAGGGCCAGGGCAACTTCGGCTCTGTAGAAGGTGACCCACCAGCCTCCATGCGTTACACCGAGGCGCGCCTGCGCCACCTCGGTGCGTCGCTCATGGACGACATGGAAAAGGACACTGTGGACTTCGTTCCAAACTACGATGAAACTCGCGAAGAGCCCACCGTCCTTCCCGCTGCGTGGCCAAACCTGCTTGTCAATGGAGGCACTGGCATCGCTGTGGGGATGGCAACGAACATTCCCCCGCACAACTTATCTGAAATCATCGACGCAATCTGCGCGCAAATCGATGATCCTGAAATCAACATTGAAGGGCTTATGGCCCACGTCAAAGGACCGGATTTTCCAACGGGCTGCATTCTTCTTGGCACCAAGCCGATCAAACAATACTTCGAAACAGGCAAGGGTTCTCTCCGCATCAGGGGAAAAGCCGGTGTCGAGGAAATGAAGGGCGGCCGTGAGGCTGTCATCATCACAGAGATTCCCTACAACGTAAACCGCGCGGAACTCATCAAGCGGATCGCAGATCTGGTCAACGACAAGATTCTCACCGACATCAGCGCTGTGCGCGATGAGTCGACTGAAGAAACTCGCGTTGTTGTGGAATTGAAACGCGACGGAAATCCGAAGGTCGTCATCAACAATCTGTACAAGCACACATCGCTTGAGACGACCTTTGCCGTCGCGATGCTTGCGATCGACCACGGACGTCCGAAGCTTTTGTCATTAAAAGACGCAATCGGATGCTACATTGAACACCGCCGCGAAGTGGTGCTTCGCCGCACGCGGTTTCTGTTGCGCCAAGCCGAGGAACTTGCTGAGAAACTCGAAGGCTTTCTCATTGCGCTCGCGCATTTGGATGACTTCATCAGAATCATCCGAGATTCGCGCGACAGGGAGGATGCGCGCAACAAACTGCTCGCACTCGGCTGGACCCGGCCCGTTGTCGAAAAACTCGGGATCCTCATCCGCGATGAGGCGCGGTTTGTAGATGGAAAATACAAGTTCTCGGAACGCCAGGTAAACTCTATCCTCGACCTGCGCCTCTATCAACTGACGGGACTCGAGCGTGAAAGCATCCAGAACGAGTACAAAGCGCTTCTTGAAACGATCAAGGATTTGCTCGATATCCTAGCCCGTGAATCACGGGTGATGACCATCATCAAAAAGGAACTCCGTGACCTCAAGGCAAAATACGGTTCGGAACGTCTGACTCAAATTGTTCCCGACGAAGGCGAGATTTCCATCGAAGACCTGATTGCAAACGAGGGCACCGTGATCACCATCACGCACAAGGGCTTCCTCAAACGCACAGCTGTCAGCAGTTTTCCAACCCGGAATCGGGGTGGGACCGGAATGAAGGGCATGCAACCGCGAGAGGCCGTGAACCAGGAGGACGAAGACGATTTTGTTGAACACCTCTTCACTGCAACCACGCACGATTACCTCATGTTCTTCACTCAGTCTGGGCGCTGTTATGTGGAACGCGTGTTCGAACTACCCGAAATGGGCCGTGCCGCAAAAGGGCGCTCCATCGCTAACTTCCTTCAGCTTCGGCCAGATGAAAAAATTGCCGCTACCATTCGCATTCAGGGCAAAAAAACAGATGAAGAAACCTTCAGCGACCAGCTGAATATTATTTTTGCAACCCGCAGCGGCATTGTGAAGAAATCCAATTTGAGGGATTTCAAAAACATGCGCAAAGGCGGTTTAATCGCTATCAAAATTGAGGAAGGCGACCGCCTCATCGACGCCAACCTCACGGATGGCAATAACGAACTGGTGCTCATCACCCGTCAGGGCATGAGTATTCGATTCCACGAAGACGAGGCGAAGCCACAATCCCGCGACACAATCGGAGTGTGGGGTATCCGCCCAGAACCAGGGGACGAAGTCGTAGCGGCTGTTTTGGTCAATCCTGATTGCACACTCCTTGTCGCGGGCGAAAACGGGATTGGAAAACGGACGTCCTTCGAGGAGTACCGTTCACAAGGCCGCGGAGGCAAGGGAATCATCACGATGAAAACCGGTGAAAAAACCGGCGGTGTTGCAGGTGCACTTGCGGTCCGCGAATCGGACGAGCTGATGCTTATCACCACGAAGGGCAAAATGGTCCGCACCCGGGTGAAGCAGATCCGCGAAACAGGCCGTAACACCATGGGGGTAAAGCTGATCGAGCTCAAGCCTGGATCCAAGCTTCAGGCCATTGCACCGGTTGTGCGCATGGAAATCGACCCTGCCGGGGATGAAGGCGACGCGCCACCACCGTCGGAATAGCTTCGAAAAGCACTAAAAGCGTTCCTTAGAGATCCTAAAAAAGCGCCACGCGGATTAGGTTCCGCGTGACGCTATAGGCTGGGGGGCAAATTAAGCGGGGAGGTCCATCGGGCACCTCCCCGCTTTTTTCTGCACCCACACTTCCTCGAATAGCACCCAATAGACCGGATGGCTTTAAAAAATTTGCACTAATCCAAAACATCGTGTAATTACACGATTTGTGACCACCCCAAAAAACTCCCCTCTTTCAGCCGCGCAAAAACGGATCCTTGAAGCGCTGCTTCGGATGGAAAGCCAAGGACAGCCTGGCTTTATCAGTGACTTAATCGACACCCTTGAACTGCGGGCTGAAAGCAGTATCACGCCGACTTTGGAGCGCATGGTGCGAAACGGCTTTTTGATCCTCAGCGGAGGTGGAGCCAAGGGCAGACAACGCCTCGCACAGATCAGTCCGAAGGGAAAGCTCCTGCTCGGCGTAGGTTTTCTGCCACTTTTAGGACAAATTCCTGCAGGTCCGCTCGAGGAAGCCATCGCTCAATACGCGGAGCCCTCCAGTTTTGAACAACTACTTCCATGGCGTGCCGGTGATTTTCTGCTCGAGGTAAAAGGCGACTCGATGGTCGGTGATGGAATTCTAGAAGGCGACAAAGTCCTACTGCGCCCTAATATTCAAACTGAATCCGGAGAAATCGCCGCGGTTCTTGTCGGCGAAGAAAATGGAGCTGCACCAGAAGCGACTCTGAAGCGTGTTTTTTTTGAACCGCCATCCGAAGTCATCCTACGCGCGAGCAATCCCAAATATCCGGACCGCTTCATTGAGGGCGAACGCGTGAGAATTGCCGGAGTTTATCGCGGCCTAATTCGATCGAAATAGGAAAGCATGCTTGAGCTACATAACGGATCTCTTGCGTTAAGTGCTTAAATTAAAAACCGCCCAATGAGCTTAGCATTAAACATCCAGCCGTCTGAAAATACTCAGCGCATGGAAGCGCTTCGGGCGTTGATCACCGAGCGTTACGGAACGGCACGTCCCAAGCATTTCCGCACCTTATTGCGCACAGGAATTTCCAAATGGGATTCTATAACCGGAGGCATCGGACAAAGCGCTACTACCGAAATTTGTGGGTCATCCGGAAACTGCGCACTTTTGCTGGATGTAATTTTGCAGTCAGCTAGCCAGCAAGGCATTTTGAGCGCAATCATTGACGGAGGGAACAGCTTTGAACCAAGCGACTATAATGCCCTGCTGCGGAATGAAATGCTTTGGGTTAGCACCCTCACTCCAAAATCTGCTCTTCAAGCAACGGACATTCTGCTTCGAGACGGCAACCTTACTCTAATAGCGCTTGATCTGCACGGTTTCGGGCCCAGTGATCTTTCAAAAATCCCTGCCTCAACCTGGCACCGTTTCGCGCGGCTCTTAGAGCAAAGCAACTCCGCATTGCTGGTATTTAACTCCCAACCCCTTGTTGAAGGCTGCATGACGAGGATCACCAGCCAAAGCAAATGGTCCGTTAAAGCACTGGGTGCCCGCCGCAGTGAATTGATCGAATCACTGCCACTTCAAATTTTTAAACGTAATACCCACGAGCTGCGTTTGGTCTGACCAACAAACCGATCACATGTACGCAGTGCTACAGCTTCCTGAGTTTCATCTTCAATCCGCTTTACGATTGAATCCCTGCATCTCATGGAATGATCCGGTTGCACTCACCAAGGAGGGAACTGCTCAGGGCACCATCCAACAAGTCACCCCAAATGCTCGAAAAACGGGAGTGTACCCAGGCATGAGCTCTTCCGCAGCACTCGCACGGTGCCCACAATTACAATTCACCAGCACCACTCCCAATACTGAGAAGCACACTCAATCCACACTTCTGCAAATCAGCAGAAATCTGTCGCCATTCGTGGAATCAACCGCACTCGGAATTTGTACAGCCGACCTGCGAAGCGTGTTTCAAGAAGACCTACATTTTGTTCTAAAAGAGATTATCCGCGCACTAAAATCCCTCAACCTTCATGCGCGTGCAGGGCTCGCCAATGATCCAGACATAGCGAGAATTGCGGCTTCCACCGGCAGTCCTATTTGCGAAGTTAAATGCAATGCGGACTTCCTCAAAGCGCTACCGCTCTCTGCGCTCACTGACTCATTTGCCACGCTTCAAGTTCTAAGTGATTGGGGAATCTGCAGCACAGCGGATCTATTGCGTCTTCCAAAGCAACAAACATTGGAGCGCCTGGGCAGCGAAGGGCACAGGTTGTGGACGCTTGCATCCGGAGGACGAGCACGTCTGCTGCTGCTTGAAAAAGATGAGCATGTTTTTGAAGAGTGCATTGAATTTGAGCATGAAATTGAGACGAGTGAGCCCCTCATGTTTGCAGTTCAAAGACTGCTTGAATCGCTGATAAAGCGACTACTTTATGCAACGCGTGTTGCTGAAAAAATTCAGTTTAAACTCCCTCTTGAAGAGGGCGATCCCTATGAACGAATTTTCACAATCCCCTCGCCCACGCTTGATATAGAAGTGCTGCAGCGCATTCTTTTTACTCATCTTGAATCTCTGCAACTAGCACGCCGCCCGACTGCGGTAACGCTCAACATCACTCCAACGCGGGCGAAGCATGCACAGTTTGATCTCTTCCAAAGCGCATTAAAGGATCCAAATCGCTTTGCCGAAACCCTCGGCCGACTTGAGGCCCTTGTGGGTGTTGCGCACGTCGGAGTGCCAAGTCCTGGAAATTCACACCACCCGGATGACTTCACGCTGTTAAATGCTGTTGCGACATTTGAATCAATGGCGCACGGTGGCCTCGCCCCCCAATGCATCCAGACTACAACAGACCAACCCAACTTTGGCATTCCTTTGCGTCGGCTGCGCCCACCGATTTTCGCAGAGATAGAAATGCATTCACACCGTCCGCACTTCATCAAAAGCCAGCTGCTTGCTGGACCAATAGAGGAGAGCCGTGGGCCGTTTCGGGTTTCAGGAAACTGGTGGGAAAAGCAGTGGCAGATCGAAGAATGGGACATCCATGTTTCGAATAAAGACATTCTAGCGCGGATACGACGGGATGCACTGCTACGCTGGTCGCTTGAAGGCGTCTATTGATCTACCAATAATCCTAAAGACATGGGCGTATTACCATTTGGAGATTGGTTCGCCTTTATCCAGATTACAGCTACAAGCCCAAGAGCATTCACCCTACTTCTATGACCGCCTACGAGAGCCTCTGCCATCTAGCCCAAGAAATCGCTCTACTCGCCTCCACTTCATCCATACTTGGGTGGGACCAGGAAACCTACATGCCATCCAAAGCTCTGGACCACAGGGCACGGCAGCTATCTTATCTGAGCGCAAAATCACACGCCCTCGCCACTGGCAAACCATTCAGAAAGGCCCTGGAGCGCGCACTAAAGGATGGGGAGACACGCGGTTCCCGCAACGCCGCGAACCTTCGCGAATGGGAATATGAATTACAACGAGCAAGCCGCATTCCAACCGCACTTGTAGCCGAGGAAAGCAACATCACGACGCACGCAAGACATGCGTGGGTGGAAGCTCGGAAAAACTCAGACTTTGGAATTTTTGCGAGACACCTTGAGAGCATCTTAAAAATTGCTCGGCGCAAAGCTACGCTTTGGGGCTACGCAGACGAGCCTTATGACGCTCTCCTTGTCGGATATGAACGGGGGGCGCGTACTCGATCGATTGCCCGTCTTTTTAACCAACTACAACCGAGCCTCGCTTCGATTGCGAAGAACGCTGTCATCAAAAGCCGCCATGTTCCCAAGAACCTACTGAAGGGAAAATACCCCATCGCAAAGCAGCAGCAACTCAACGCTGAAATCGCCGAAAGCATCGGTTTTGATTTTCAAGCAGGTCGTATTGACACGACTACCCACCCCTTCTGCACAACGCTCGGACCGCAGGATGTGCGTTTGACGACACGTTACGATCAAACAGATTTCACGTCCTCGCTGTTTGGCGTACTACACGAGGCTGGGCACGGATTGTATGAACAGGGCTTGCCTGCAGCCGAATTCGGTTGCCCCTCTGGAACTGCTGTTTCTCTTGGCATTCATGAATCACAATCTCGCCTTTGGGAAAATCACGTCGGCCGCTCAGAAGCGTTCTGGAAGCGGTGGCTCCCGCGAGCAGCAGAACTTTTCCCAAACCTTCGAAAGCTGTCGCTTGAGGACTTTTTGGCTGCGATCCATCGCGCGGAATTCTCATTCATCCGAGTCGAAGCGGACGAGGCAACTTACGACATGCACATTCTTTTGCGATTTAACATTGAGCGCCAACTTTTAAACGGCACGCTCTCCGTGACTCAGATTCCAGAGGCTTGGAATGATCAGTTCGAGGCTCTTTTCGGCCTTCGTCCTCCTGACGATGCTCACGGGTGCCTGCAAGACATTCACTGGAGTCTGGGAGGACTGGGCTATTTTGCCACCTACACATTGGGGAACCTAAACGCAGCACAGCTTTACGCACAAGCCAGTCAGGATCGCAAAATTCACTCCTCCTTAAACTCCGCCAATTACGGCCCGCTGTTGGCTTGGCTTAGGTTCCATGTCCATTCCCGGGGAAGCACTCTGCTGCCAAACGAGCTCATGAAAAAGGCCACAGGACAGGGCACAGATGCCGCCGCCTATCTGGACCATCTGAGCAAGAGGTTCAATTCAAGTACGGGGAACCGCAGAGCCCGCAAATAACCGGTAGGAAACACTTGTCTCGCCGCTTGACGCGACGCCGTCCTCCATAGAGAAGGGTTCCCAGCCAAAACGCACAGAAGCTTTGAGTGCCGGCAAACATTGCAGAATCCTAACGACTGGCGCCTTTCAACCGCCAATTAATCACTAATAAACCCTCCCAAAAACAATCCTCCCGTACACATGAAACTACACCTCCCTCTAGGCATCATCGCGATTGCCTCCTTTTTCACCACAACCTCAATCGCCCAAGAAATTAATCTTTTCAACGGAAAAGACTTAACCGGATGGGAGGGTAATACGGCGCTTTGGTCCGTTGAGGACGGTGTGATTACTGGCAAGACTGCTCCCAACCCCGAAAAGCCTGAAAAAAGCACGCTTCGTCACAACACGTTTCTCGTTTGGAAAGACGGCAAACTCGCGAACTTCGAACTACGGTTCAAATACCGGATCCCAACAACTTCAGGAAACTCCGGCGCACAATACCGGAGCATCGTGCTGGAAGAGGGGGCCGACGGCCCAATCGTAAGCGGATATCAGGCCGACTTCGAGGCAGGCCCAAAGTATTCCGGCATTCTCTATGAAGAGAGAGGACGCGGGGTTCTGGCATTGCGGGGACAACAGGTCAAAGTCGTGCCTGCCCCGGATAATCAGGAAAAACACAAGATTGAGGTGACGGGATCCGTCGGAGATTCTGATGCCATTCAAGCTTCCATTAAACAGGGTGATTGGAATGAATACCGCATCGTAGCGAACGGCAATCACCTGCAGCATTTTATCAACGGGAAACAGACGGTGGATGTTTCAGATGAGCAATCAAAGGCAAGATCTGAAGGAGTTCTCGCCCTGCAAATGCACGCGGGCCCTCCGATGACGGTTCAATTTAAGGATATTGTTCTAAAAAAACTTCCATAACAGAAGCCTTTGCGCCCGAGCCGTTCACACAAGCAGCTCAGCCCTGGAATTCCCCCCTTTCAAAAATCCCCATCTCCCGATGAAACAAGCATTACTTCCCCTTTTCGGCTTGCTGATCGCCAGTGCGTCAGCTCACGCAGATGTTGCAAAACGCAATGTATTAATGATCGCTGGCCGCCCAAGCCATGGCCCCGGCCAGCATGAACACAATGCTGGTGTACAGCTGCTGGCAAAGTGTCTGCGAGAAAACGCAGGGGAACGCGTTAGCGTCTCGTACACTCTTAACGGAGAGTGGCCCGATGACGCATCGCTGGCAAAAGCAGACACCATCTTGATCTATTCCGACGGCGGAGGAAACCATCCAGCGATTCCGCATCTTGCACAGCTCGACGAGCAAATGAAACGTGGGTGCGGTTTTATCTGCCTGCATTACGCAGTGGAACCTGCATATGCAAAAGTTGGATGGCCTGACCCTGAAATTGGTTCCGACGGAAAGCCTGTGAAACAGACACCGCCTCCGGGTCGAAGCTCTAACGGAGCAGGATCTCTCGAGTTCAAGCAATGGCTTGGAGGATATTTTGAACAGCACTGGTCGGTGAATCCTCATTGGGATGCGAATTTCACGAATCTCCCAGTCCATCCAATTAGCAGCGGAGTGAATCCGTTCACAACGAACGACGAGTGGTATTACCATATGCGTTTCCGCGACGGAATGAAGCGCGTCACGCCGATTCTTTCGGCGCTGCCGCCAGCATCGACTACCGAGCGAGGGGAAGGTCCGCACGCAGGGAATCCTGAGCAAAAGCAGGAGGTTCTTGAGGGCAAAGTGACCCAGCATGTCGCCTGGGCTGTGGAGCGCGAAGACGGCGGACGGGGATTTGGTTTCAGCGGAGGCCACTTTCACAAGGGGTGGCAGAACGCCGACCAGCGCAAGTTGGTTCTGAATGCCATTCTTTGGTGCGCCAAAGCCGAGGTGCCAAGTTCTGGAGTGCACTCAAGCGTTACCGACGAAGACATGCTTGCGAATCTCGATCCAAAGCCAGCACCGAAGCCCAAAAACTAGACAGCAATTAAAAGGGTTTACCCCACCTTTCTTTGATGCTTTTTGAGGGTTAAATTCATGAGCCCTCACTCAAACCTTCCCCCTCGCTCCTATCGGGCGATATTCGGCAAGAGCACCTGACGCTACAGAACGTCGCGTGAGGACTCAGCCATTTACTGGGTCTAGACAGCGCACGGCAGCACCCCTTAGCCATGGCTACCATAATCCGCATTTCGGTGTTAGCAGTCCTGACGGCTTCCGGTTTGCCTCACACTTTTGCACAGGATGCACCTGCGGACTTTGTGCACAAGGTTGTCCCTGTCTTAAGGGAACACTGCGGGGACTGCCACACCGGCGAGAAAAAAAAAGGCGGGTTCTCGATGAACACCCATGCCGATTGGTTGCATGGAAGCGAGAATGGCCCGGTATTCGACCCCAAGAATCCCAGTCACAGCAAGGTGCTGGAAGTGATCGCGAGTACGGATCCCGACACGGTGATGCCTCCCGTCGCGAAGAATAAACCGCGTCCTTCTCTGGAGCAGATAGCCATTCTAAAAAATTGGATCCAGAGCGGAGCACCTTGGGAACCGGGATACGCATTTAAAAAGCCGGCGTACCAGGCGCCCATCGCACATCGCCGCCCAGCGATACCCGCTACCGCCCAGAAAAACGCGCATCCGCTGGACTTGCTGCTTGATGCCTATTTTCAAAAAAACGGATCCAAATCTCCCGCTCAATGTGACGACGCTACTTTCGCCAGACGCGTGCACTTGGATTTAATCGGGCTGCTTCCTGAGCCCGAATTTACTCATCAGTTCGTGGAATCCAAAGCTGCGGATAAGCGGGACAAGCTCATCGGCGAACTGCTCGATCGTAAGACACAATACACCGAGCATTGGCTGACATTTTGGAATGACCAGCTTCGGAACGACTATGGCGGCACCGGGTTCATCACCGGAGGCCGCAAACAGATTTCCGCATGGTTGTACGCAGCCCTGCACGCTAACATGCCATACGACGAGATGGTGCGTCAGCTGGTGAACCCAAACTCGGACACTGAGGGATTCGCACAGGGAATCACCTGGCGTGGGACAGTCAGCGCCAGTCAAACCCGTGAAATTCAGTACGCACAATCAATCTCCCAATCCTTTCTTGGCCTTAATCTCAAGTGCGCCTCATGTCATGACAGCTTTATTGACAAGTGGAAGCTCACCGACGCTTACGGATTAGCCGCGGTGTTCGCAGAAAAACCAATAGAGATTGCTCGTTGCGAAAAGCTCACAGGTAAGATGGCGACAGCATCTTTTCCATTCCCTGAAGTTGGCCAAATTGACGCAAGCAAGCCGCGTGCAGAGCAACTAAGCCAACTCGCAGACCTGATGACTCACAGAGAAAACGGTTGGCTCGCTCGAACCATTGCAAACCGCTTCTGGGCTGCATTGATTGGCCGAGGGCTTGTTCATCCAGTTGACGCGATGGGAACTGAGCCGTGGAGCGAGGAGATTTTGGACTACCTCGGCGGGCACCTTGCAGAAAACAACTACGATCTCAAATCCACTCTCAGGCTCATCGCAACTTCCCGCGCATACCAAATGCAATCCGTGATTCGCGAGAAGGGCGATGACACCGCAAAATACGTTTTCCTTGGTCCTCGCGCGAGGCGTTTAAGTGCGGAAACTTTTTTGGATCTGCTTTGGCAGATTACCGGAACAGCACCGTCCAACCAGGATGCGCCGGTGCGCCGCGGTGAAGCTTCAAAAGAACTGCTTTCTGCGACACACCTCACGGCTTTGCCGATCAGACTTGCCCCGGAACCCGCATCCGACCAGCCAAACCCGGAGAAAGCCACTAACTCAGAAAAGCTTGCCAAGAAGGGGCGAAAACCGATGAAACCTGGGACAGCATTGGTGGGATTCGCAAAAAACATCACGCTGCCCGCCAAGGCGCAAAAGATTTCCGGAATTCTTTTTGATCACGGCAAGGGCCGCGTGTTGATCAACGGTGTACTCCTAAAAGCGCCAGTAGCGAATCGCTTTAATTTGGTGACGGAACTACACCTTACGCAGTCATTCAAACCTCGTGACAATACGATCATGGTGCTCCAGCCAGCGCCTCCAGAGGGAGTCCAGTCTGACCCTTTCCTGCTTGAATTGGAATGCACGCTTGAAGACGGCTCAAAGCTCAGGATCGCATCTGATGAAACGTGGAAAGCGTCTGGCAGTTTTTCAGAGGAGCAGATCAAGCCAGGCAAACTCAGTGCAACAAACCCAGAGTTCGACAATGCCGAGTGGCTGCCGGTCAAAGCCGAGATGGGTGCTTTCGCTTCGTTGCAGACGCCAGAAAAACCCCTGGAGGCCTTCGTCCGCTCTATCCAACCGGCGCCCCCGGCGCGGGCAGCACTCCTGAAATCTGATTTACTGATGCGCACACTTGGACGTCCAAATCGCGATCAGATCGTGACATCACGCCCACAGGAATTAAGCACGCTCGAGGCCCTGGACCTTTCGGCCGGCAAGCGGCTTTCCGAACTACTAGCACACGGCGCGCAGACGTTGGCCAAACGCCCTTGGAAAGACCCACGCGCTCTGACCAACTGGCTGTTCCAATACGGGCTGTGCAGGGCGCCATCCGAGGCCGAAATGGAGGCCTCCCAGGAACTGATGGGGACAGACACTCCCTCACGGCAGTCCATTGAAGATCTATTGTGGGCAGTGCTCGCGCTGCCTGAGTTTCAGCTTATCCGATAAAAGACGCCGAGGAAGAAACGGCAAACCAAAAACAACCGCAGGGTTATGCACACCACCACGCAGCAAACCCCGAGCTTCCATGTCTCTCTATGAACTCGCTTCCACTTGATCCACAAAATACGCGGCGCGATTTTTTGAAGAAACTCTCAGCCGCATCGGTTTCTGCGCTACTGGCGACAGAGCCACGCGTCTTTGGCGCGATCGAGCAGGTCATACAACCCAAAGCCACCGCCGACGCCTGCATTCTGCTTTGGATGGCGGGAGGCATGGCTGCGCCTGATAACTTTGATCCAAAACGCTATTTGCCTTACGAAAAGGGAAGGCAGATCAAAGAGATTCTCTCCACTTTTCCAGCCATCGATACCGCGGTGGACAACATTAAAATCTGCGAGGGGCTTCACAATATCGGAGGGATAATGGATCGAGGGACGCTGATCCGCTCGCACGTCCAGCCCGATCTGGGAAGCATTCTCCACTCCCGTCATCAATATCACTGGCATACCGGCTACGTCCCGCCGCAAACCGTCGCATGCCCGCACATTGGCTCATGGATGGCCAAAGTACTTGGCCCAAGGAATCCGGTAATGCCTGCATTCATCAACATTGGTCAGCGCATAGAGGGCATTGGCGAATCGGAGGAAATCAAGGCTTTCACGACTGCAGGCTTTTTTGGCGCCGAATTTGGGCCAATGAACCTTCCCTTCCCGGAGGAAGCAGCCCAGTCAGTTCGCCCGCCTGAGGGTATGGAGCCGGGGCGTTTTGAGAACCGCTACAAGTTCTACAAAAAGCTTCTGGACCGCAGTCCAAACAGGGATGTTTTGAGCGACTATCAAAGGGAATCCATGCTGCGCTCTTTTGAAAACGCGCAACGTCTTTTGAGTTCAAAAGAAAAAGACGCGTTCGACCTTACGCTCGAGCCTAAGGAGACGTACCAAAAATACGATACCGGTCGCTTCGGTCGGGGCTGCCTGCTTGCCCGGAGATTAGTCGAGAGCGGCGCCCGTTTCGTTGAAGTCACAACCGAGTACGTCCCCTTTCTACACTGGGATACTCACGGAAGCGGGCACGAAACGGTGGAAAGAATGCACAAGGAAATTGATCTTCCGATTGCAACTCTGATTCGCGACCTCGAAAGCAGAGGACTTCTGGATCGGACGCTAGTAATCATCGCCTCGGAATTCAGTAGGGACGCCATGGTAGAGGGCACAGCGGGGTCGCTTGCGGGAGACCAGGCGGCACACAAGGGCGACACGATGGAGGAGCCCAAACATTACGGGCTGCACCGCCATTTCACGGGGGGCTCCTCCGTGGCGATGTTTGGGGGTGGGGTCAAAAAAGGCTTTCTCTATGGCAAAACCGCTCCAGAGCGCCCGTGTCTGGCAGTTGAGAATCCGGTATCCGTTTCCGACCTTCATGCGAGCATCTTTACGGCGATGGGCATCAGTCCAAAGACAGCTTTCGAGATCGAAAGCCGGCCTTTTTACGCCACACAAGATGCAAAGGGCGTGGCAGTGAAAGAATTGTTTACCTGAAAATCCGTCCCTTCAGGACCTTACCAAATTTCGAAGCCTTTTTTGGGTTAAAGCATCCGAAAACGTACCGGTTTACGTTGTCATCGGGACGGTTGCCTTTACACTGAAACGAGTGTCTGCGCCTCCGAGCCACAGTTCCCGCCTGCTTATGATGTTACTCCTCCTCTGCGTATTAACTGCAATCACTTGGTGTGTTGTTTGTTCCTTCTTTGAATGGGCTGTCCATCGCTACGTGATGCACCGGCCCGTCGGTCCATTTGTGTATCCATTTAGGGCGCATGCAGTCGTGCACCACCAAACCTTTAGTTCGGACCAGAGCTATCATTTGATAAACGCCAAGGACAAGGAGACAATCCCAATGGCTTGGTGGAATGGCCCCGTGCTGATTGTCCTCGGATCGTTGCCTTCTCTGCCACTCGCCTACTGGCTGGACTGCTGGCAAATCACCGCCACCGCGGCAAGTGTTACCGGCACCTACTATTGCGTTTACGAGTACATCCACTGGTGCATGCATCTTCCGAAGTCTCGCCGTTTGGAGAGATCCGGTCTCTTCAGACGCCTGAACGGACATCATCTTCTGCACCACAGGTACATGCACAAAAACTTCAATGTCGTTCTTCCCCTTGCCGATCTATGCACCGGCACCTTCATCCCGAGGGCCAAACACTACTTCGCCCAACCGCAGAACCCAGCAGTACCCAACGTTCAGCCGAAGGAAACTGCCCACATGCCCGTCGGCGCTGCTGCTTAGCTTTTAGTCGTTCACTCACCCGTTTTATAAGGACAGAACCAACCGGTTCCCTACTTAATCAAATCACGCCCGCCAACACCTGTTGGCGGGCGTTTTTATTTCAAAGTGCCAAAGCACTACCCAGAAGCTTCCTAACCGTTCTCAAGACTGGATAAGTGTGCCATACTTCCGCTTATCTTTACCCAAATGCGCATTGTACTTAAATTTGGCTCCGGAATTCTCGCGACACCACGCGGGAACACTCTGGATACCAAGCAATTCTCACGTCTTTCAAGAGAGGTGGCCTCGTTGGTCAATGACGGGCACGAGTGTATCTTAGTCTCCAGCGGGGCAGTTGCAGCGGGGCTGGGGGCGCTCGGGTTTCGGGAGCGCCCAGAAGACCTGCCATCCCGACAGGCATGCGCCGCCATAGGCCAGTCAAAGCTCATGCAAGCGTACGCTGAAAATTTTGAGCCCCATGGACTTCAGGTAGCTCAAGTCCTTTTGACCCACGGAGACATCGACAGCAGAACGCGCTGCGAAAACGTGCGATCCACCCTTGGTTGCATCCTGCAAAGACGCCGGGTGGTGCCGATCATCAACGAAAACGACACCGTGGCGACAGAGGAGCTCCGCTTCGGAGACAACGACCGGCTTTCAGCTGAGGTCGCAATGCTTTTGAATGCCGACATGCTGATTTTGCTCACAAGCGTGGAGGGTCTTCTGGACGCCAAGGGCAAACGCATCCCTGAAGTTCACAATGTTGATTCCGTGACTCGGTTGGCGCGCAACGAAAAGGGAAGGCTCTCCGTGGGAGGAATGGTTTCAAAGCTTCAAGCGGTCAAACTCGCCGTGGATTCGGGGATTACAACCTACATCGCAAGCGGACGGAAAGCGGGCCAGATTGCAGCCATCACCGCGGGTAAGAATATCGGGACAAGATTTGCCTCGCCAGCTCGGGATGGGGCCATCGTTTAACAAGATTTCCTGCCATGAGTAATTTAGAGGAGACTATTCTTTCTTACGGAAAACGCGCCAAGACCGCAGCGCGTAAGCTAGCGCGATTAAACGCGCGGCAAAAAAATGTGGGCCTCTTATCCATGGCAGACTCAATTTTGAGGCACGAGCCACAGATTCTGGAGGCGAACGCTGAGGATGTGCAAAAAGCGCTGGAGCGCGGACTATCCGCAGCGATGATCGATCGGCTCACGCTTGATCCGAAGCGCGTTAGGGCGATGAGTGAAGGCATTCGTGAGGTGGCTGCATTAGAGGATCCGGTTGGCCAGGTAATCCGTGAGTGGACCCGACCCAATGCTCTAAACATTCGGAAAATTCGGGTGCCGATTGGGGTGGTGGGAATTATCTACGAATCCCGCCCGAACGTGACCAGCGATGCCGCTGTGCTCTGCACCAAGACGGGTAATGCAACAATTCTCAGAGGCGGCTCCGAATCTATTCGCTCGAACCTAGCCATCGCCAAGGCCCTCTCGGAAGGAGCGTCCTCGGCAGGCTTGCCGGAGGATGCCATCCTGCTCGTGCCCGTAACAGACCGCGCAGCGATTGAGCACTTGTGCAAAATGGATCAGTACTTGGACGTGATCGTACCTAGGGGAGGCAAAGGGCTGATTGAAACCGTCGTCTCCCACGCAAGGATGCCGGTGATTAAACACTACGACGGCATTTGTATCCTGTACATGGACGCAAAGGCGGACCTTAAAATGGCCGAGGAAATTGTCATAAACGCCAAGTGCCAGCGTCCCGGCGTTTGCAACGCTGCTGAGACAGTTCTGGTACACCGTTCAATTCTCAACAAGTTCATGGAGACCACCGGCCGGGCTTTGGCCTCGAGAGGGGTGCAACTTCGTTGTGACCAGCCATCACTGGTGGAAGCCAATCGGATTCCCGAGCTGAATTGCTTAGCAAAGGCTGCGACGCCTGATGACTTTCGCACCGAGTTTCTCGACTTGATACTCGCACTCAAGGTGGTTGACAGCGTCGACGAGGCGATCGAGCACATCGAGACCCACGGATCACACCACAGCGACGCGATCATCACTTCTGACACAACTGCAGCTGAGCGCTTTCTGGCGGAGGTAGATTCCGCGACCGTTTACTGGAACGCCTCCACACGCTTCACTGACGGGGGCGAGTTTGGATTTGGGGCGGAGATTGGGATCTCCACCGATAAACTCCACGCCCGAGGGCCGATGGCTTTAGAGGAATTGACTACTTATAAGTATCAGTTAAGAGGTACTGGTCAGGTAAGAAACTAAGCATCCATGCAAATACATAAAAACGAGCAGTCCGAGAGGAACACCCCCCGAGCTTCCTTGTTTTTCAACGTATTGATTTGCCTCTCGCTGTGCGCGTGCGCGACCACGGGCAAAGTGGACAGTGAGAGTTTCGAAGGCTCCACTCTTAGAATGATGGAAGCTTCCATCACCCGGGACCAGTCGGTGATCCAACCAATGCTCGCCCCTGACTTTACCTGGCGCGAGGATGACGCGCCCCTTACGGAAACCCCTTTCGAGTTTTGGAACCGCCAGAACCTCTGGGCGACACTGAACAATCTTCTCAACCAGAAAACTTTTGACTCCGCCGGAGTGAAGATCGCGCCGCGTGATGCTAAGAGCGCTTCATACACTGGACCGAGACTGGCTTGGAGAAAAGTCGGCGATGAATGGCGTTTGGCTTACTTCTACGCGGGCTCAACCCCTCAGTAGACTGAAAGAAACGTAGATTTATCGGCTCAAAAAAACGACGGCAGCAGAGCGGAATTCACTGTCCTTAGGAGCCCTTCCATTACGTTGAAGCCAACTGGCAACAAACGATTTCCCCCAGTCAAAAAAAGCTTGGTGCGTACGGAAAATCGGCTGCTTCTCGCCTTTGTCATCGATCATCCAAAAGCCGATCTGTGAGCCGTCTGGCGACACCTCGTTGTTGTAGAGTTCCCAGTACAACACATACGGGCAGCCCCACTCCAGACCTGCACGCATGATGACACGTGACATCGTGTCCTGCTCGATAGGCGTGCGTTTCTTGCCACCACCCCTAATCAACGGAAAACCATACTCCCCGATAAACACGCGCTTCCCGCTAATGCCCTGTTTTTTTTCGAGCTTTGATTCGATGTAATCCAACGCAGATTTCAAGTTTTCAGGATCACCTTCGTTCGCTGCATCGTAGGCCGAATAAGATACGAAGTCCACGGCCACGCTTGGAAGAACCCGGTTGACCAGTGCCGGTCGGTTTTCGTCGCGGGCCAGAACGACATGATTTACCTCTGTATAATGCCACGCGTTTACTTCCGAATGGGGAGTATCCCGCTTGGCATCATCAACCGCCTGCTGCCGGGTGTTTAGCCAATCAATCATTCCTTGAACAGCCTCCGGAGTAACACGCGCATCATCCTCGCGACTGACTGTGTGCCGCAACATCCCATCTCCCTCCCAGTGTCCAAGGTAAAAGGTCTTTCCAGAACCCGAGTACGTCTTCAACAGGTAGCTGACTAGCTCGTACACCTCGCGATATTCGGCATCCCGCGCAGTGGATGAAAAACCTTTGTGCCAGTCGCGATGAGCAAAGGCGTCTAACCAGAGAACGTAAAATGCAAAGTCCTTATCAAGCACCGAGCGGTGCGGAGGATGATCCCTTGCTATGGTGAGCAGTGAGTTGATTTCAGCAGGTAAAGGAGGGTCTTTCTTGGAAACTGGCCCAAGGGCAAACTTCACAATAGAAGCTCCCATCTCCTCAATGACATTGGCAGTTTCAAGAAGTGGATGCTGATCTGTAAATTGATACTTGGGTCCAAAAGTCTGCGTTCCAAGAATCCAATTGAAACGATTCAGCTTAATTTCAGGATCAGCTGTGGCATGTGCGTGGAACACTAGGCCAACAGAAACTAAAATTGTTGTCAGGATCACTGATAGAGAGTGCATCGGCTCTTCAAATTTTTGATGCACCTCGAAACGGAACATGATGCGAGGACTCGTTTTTGTCATCCACTTCAATTGACCAGAAAGTGTAAAACCCGGATCGAAGTCCCCTTGCTAGCCGGGTTGCGGGCGCCAGCGACGCGCAACTCCAGCGTGTGAGGGCCCTGGTTCAATCCGGCCGACAAAACAACCGCCCAAGGCAAATGCAGATTAACGCTCCATT
>CAMDSZ010000030.1 GCA_945906945.1 Akkermansia muciniphila | reverse complement strand
ATCCAGCTTGACGAAAACTACGCGGCGAGCGAGTTCGAAACCCAGCTCTTTGGATGGAATAAGCCAAAGCGTTTTGTGGTGGTGCGCGAACTGGTGCGCAACACAAAGCAAGCCGTGGGACGCAGTTTCTTGGAGGTGCCGCCCTGGGGCGGGTCGGACGCAAGGCAGTGCTGCACATTTCATCGGCCCGGGGGCGATTTTGAGAAACACTATCCTCTGGTGGAAGCCATCTTAAAGTGGGTAATTCCAACTTCGCCAAAGTTGCCCACTGACGAAAACCTTGGAGAGGGGGTGTGTACGATCTAGATGCTTTTTTCGCCCAAAAACCATCCGCGCCCGAGTCACCAGGGCTGGCGCACCGGAGACCGGATCGCTGAAATCAAAAACTCGAACCTTCGGGAGCCGAGCGAGCGCGGAATCGCGTCTTCAACTTCAGAGTTCAGGTTCAACTTGCATCACCGGTGCTCACCGGGTGTCTTGCCTGTGTATTTGCGGAAGACTTGGCAGCAATACTGGGCGGAGGAAAAGCCCGCGGCGGTGGCGATGTCTTCGAGTTTGCGGTTGGTAGTGCGGAGCAGTTCAGCGGCGCGTTTGACACGGCGGCGTTGCAGCCAGTCGTTCGGACTCATGCCGGTCTCGCGTTTGAAGACCAGAAAGAGATGGGCCCGGCTGCAGCCGGCTTTCTGCGCGACCTCATTCATTTGGAGGGGCTGCGTAAAATGATTTTCCATGTACTCCTTGGCACGGGCCACAGCGTTGGCGCTGCCCGTTTGTTGGATGCCGCTGGTATGGCGCGCCGCTTCCAGGATGATGCAGGCGACCAGCAAGCGCATGGAGGCGATGGCGTCAACCGTGCGCGGCCCGGCGCGCTGTTTTACCAGCTCCTGATGAAGCGTCCGGGCCATGTGCCGCAGAGCTGGCGACATGATGTGCTTGCCGGGGCTGCAGTCTCGAAACTGGGCGGCGATCCACTGCTGCTCCTCACTGTTGAAGGGACTGTGCAGAGAGCCCGCGTTGTTAGTTTGAAAGGTTACCGCGCAAATGATCGAAGGCGTCCGCACATCCTGAGAGGGGCGGTGCAGGTGGACGGGCGGCACAAGCAGCATCTGACCTCCGGCGAGTTCAAACTCACGGCCGTCTGCGAACTCGTAGAGTGCTCCGCCGCCGAGCAGCATCAGGAGCTCGTAGCGCTCATGCGCATGCCACGAGATGGGGGTGGCATGAAAGTTCTGCGTGGCGATAGCCTCGCCAAGCATGGGCAGGCTTAATTCAGTTCCGCTGAAAGCGCTTTCTTTTACCCAGGGAGCGCTTGCGTCGGGGGGGGTCGGTTTCTTTGCCGGCATGAGATGTTTATAAAAAGTCTTACAGCCTATTTTAAAAGACAATCCTGCAAACACCCGGGATGGCCCTGGGTATTGTAGATCTCCCCCGCCCTCTCATGAACGCCGCACTCACACTCATCACCGGCGCTCTCCTCGCGCCGCTCGCCCTGCGAGCCGCCGAGCCGCTGACCAACTCCATCGGCATTCGGCTCGTGCCCATCGAAGCGGGCTCCTTCGTCATGGGCCAGGATGGTCCGCCGCTGGAGGATTACATGGGTCAGAAACGCCTCGGGGAGATGTATAAGGACAGCGATCGAATCGACTTTGACGAGAAACCTTCGCACAAGGTCACCATCACTCGTCCGTTCCTCATGGGTGTCACCGAGGTCACTGTGGCTCAGTACCGTCAGTTCGATATCGGCTTCAAAACAAGCGCTGCCACATCGAAGCCTGCGGATGATGACGCGGCCAGCGGCATCTCCTGGCACAAGGCGGTCGAATTCTGCGACTGGCTCTCGAAGAGGGAGGGTAAGACGTATCGCCTTCCGACGGAGGCTGAGTGGGAGTATGCCTGCCGCGCGGGGACGAAGACGCTGTTCCACACCGGCGACACGCTTCCGGATGGGCATCAGAAATGGTTCGGTGATGAAAATTTTCGCGTCGCCTATTTTCCGCCCGGGCCAATGCCACGGGAATATGACTGGCGGAAGGCGGGGCAGAAAGCCATGGACGGATTGAAGTATGGCGAACTCGTCGGCGGTTCATGGACTCCCGAGAACGCCAGACAGGATGCGGCTGGTTCGTTGCGCGTGGCGCGAAAGACGCCAAACGCCTGGGGCCTTCACGACATGCAGGGCAACCTGGCCGAGTGGTGCTACGACTGGTATGGGCCGTATGAGAGTCGCGAGCAGACTGACCCGCTTGGGCGCATGGATGGAGACTTCCGCGTATTCCGGGGAGGACACCACACCCAACTCATCCGCTTCCTGCGTTCGGCCAACCGGGGTTCACGGGTGCCATACGACACTCATGATCGCATGGGGTTTCGCGTCGTGCAGGGCGAGCTTGCAAAAGGAACGTTGCTCCCGAAGCCGCCTCCGCCGTTGAATGCGCAAAACGTAAAACAAACCGTTCCGCGCATCGCATCGCTGCCCGCTGATGTCCCTTTTTTTGAAGGACCGAAACTGATGGTACATGTTGCCGATGACGCCGCCGGACCCGTGTTCAGCAGCGAGAACCATTGCATGACGATCACCGAATGCCCGAATGGTGACCTGCTTGCGGCATGGGTTTCCACGCCAGCCGAAACGGACCTCACCTGCTCGCACGCCGCATCGAGGCTCCGCTTCGGTGCGAAGGAATGGGATCCCGCCTCGTCATTCTATGATGCAGCTGATGTGCTGGACGGGGCGCCACAACTCTGGTGGGACGGGGATAAAACTCTCTATCATCTCGATGACGTGTATTACAGATCCGGCTGTCAGAGCCTGCGTCATTCCACCGATAACGGAGCCACCTGGTCAAAGCCGGAGTTCTTCCGCGCCGCCGGAGACTACGCCAATCAGATGCTGCGCACCAAAGACGGCGTCCTTGCGATCCCGTATGACCTCTTCGAGGTTATGGTCAGCGAGGACGGAGGCAAGAGCTGGCAGCAGCACGGTCGGAGGATGCGCGGCAGTGAGGATCTCAGGCCTGGCAACAACGGGTCGTTCATCGCCGGCTACCATCCCTGCATGGTGGAACTTGCCGACGGGCGCTGGATGGCCTTTTCACGGCTTGACGGCGTGCCAGAGCAGGCCCGATTCGAGAGCCGGATGCCCGTGAGCTATTCAAGCGATCGAGGCAAGACGTGGCAATGGGGCATGAGCGAGTTCCCAGTCGTGAGCAGCGCACAGAAGCACGTCTTGATGCGTCTCAAAGAAGGCCCGCTCCTGCTCTGTTCCTTCACCGACCAGTGGCGGAACTGGAAGGATCGCAAAGGCCTCGTCTTTAAATCGAACAACGGCGACTACACCGGTTACGGCCTCTTTGCCGCCGTGAGTTACGATGAGGGGAAGACCTGGCCTGACCGACGGCTCATCACCCCCGGTGGACCGGAGCGAAAGTGGATTTCAAAAGAGCGCACGCCCTTCCTTATCAGTGACACCCTTGCCGAACCCGTCAGTTACCTCGCCGCCACACAGAGCCGCGACGGAAACATCCAGCTTGTCTCTAGCCGGAACCACTACGTTTTCAACCTCGCCTGGGTCAAAGACCCAGCACCCGCGCCGAAAAAATAAGCGCGCCCACAGATCGATATCCCCTTCCCCACCATGAATGCCGCCCAAACTTTGAAAACTCTGCTCACCGCAGACACACTCGCACTCGCTCCGGGCGCAGTGGATGCGCTGACGGCGCGATTAATCGAGAGCGCAGGATTTCCTGCGGTTTACATGACCGGCTTCGGTGCAACGGCCAGTCTGACTGGATGTCCTGATGTCGGGATTCTGACGCAGACAGAAATGACGACTCATGCGCGTAACATGGTTCGCGCCGTGAAGGTGCCGGTAATCGCGGATGCTGATACGGGCTACGGAGGACCAGCGAACATCGAGCGCACGGTGCGCGAGTATTTGCAGGCCGGAGTCGCCGCCATTCACATTGAGGATCAAGCGGCGCCGAAACGCTGCGGGCACATGGCGGGTATCAAACTGGTGTCGGTGGAGGAGATGACGGGGCGTCTTAAAGGGGCCATCGAGGCGCGGGGCGATGCGGATTTGCTCATCATCGGGCGCACGGATGCGTTGGCCGCGGCAGGTCGCGACGAAGCGATTCGCCGCGCTTTACGCTACCGCGAGGCGGGGGTGGATCTGGTTTTTGTAGATGCGATGAAGACCATCGCGGATGCCGAGGCAGTGGCCCGAGAAGTGCCGGGGCCTCTGATGATCAGCATCGTAGAAGGCCACGAGACGACGCGCCTGCTTCCGCAGGACTTGAAGAGCCTGGGCTACGCCCTCGCGCTGTATCCGCTCTCGGCGCTCTTCGCAGCCACTCGCGCGGTGAGCGAGGTTTTGCGGAGCCTGCGGCGCGATGGCTCCACGCTTGCTGAGGGGGGCCGGATCGCGACTTACGCTGAATTTTCCGAGTTGGTGCGCCTCGATCATTTCCGCTCGCTCGATGACCGCTTCGGCGCTGCCGATTCCTTCCAAATCAACCCAACCCCTGCCAACAACTCATGAAAGCCGTCGTAAAAACGCGCCCGGAGCCGGGCAATGTCGAGTACATCGAAATGCCGGAACCGCAGGCCGCACCCGGGCATGTAGTCATCGAGATTCGCAATGCGGGTGTGTGCGGCACGGACATCCACATTTTCAAAAGCGAGTATGTCATCAAACCGCCCGTGATCCTCGGCCATGAGGTGTGCGGCACCATCGTAGAAACCGGCGCAGGCGTGACGCGCTGGAAAGTGGGCGACCGCGTGACGGTGAATCCCTCCGCAGGCCGCCTCTGCGGAAAATGCCGCTACTGCCAGGTGGGCGCACCCTTCATGTGCATTGACCGCGCGGCGGTGGGCAGCGGCATGAATGGCGGCTTCGCAAAGTATCTCAGCGTGCGGCAGGAGATCGTGCTGCCGCTGCCGGAGAGCCTCGACTTTGAAACGGGAGCGCTTTGCGAACCCTTTGCCTGCGCGGTGCAAGCTGTGTTGGAGCTCACGATCATTCGCCCGGGTGAAGTGGTCGCCGTGTCCGGCCCAGGCCCCATCGGCCTGATGTGTGCGATGCTGGCGAAGGCTTACGGAGCACGCGTCGTGCTGCTCGGCACGGCGAAGGACGCGGGGCGCATGGAGCTTTCAAAAACGCTCGGCATCGACGTGACGGTAAATGTGGAGGAAGGCCACGCGCTGAACACGGTGAAGGACCTCACGCACGGGTACGGCGCGGATGTGGTGCTGGAATGCGCAGGGGCTCCCGCTTCCGCCGCAATGTGTCTCGACGTTGTGCGCAAGCTGGGACGCTACACGCAGGTCGGTCTATTCGGTGCGCCGTTTCAGATCGATCTGGACAAGGTCATCCTCAAGCAACTGCATTTCCAAGGCTCCATCTGCCACTCATGGCAAACTTGGGACACCACGCTGCGTCTGCTCGGTGATGGAGTCTTTGACTTGCGACCACTCATCTCGAATCGTCTGCCGCTCAGTCGCTGGGAAGAGGCTTTCCAAGGCGTCATCAACAAGAGCGAAACCAAGGTCCTGCTGCAACCCGAGTGAAGCCCATGGCGTCTGATAATACATCTCCACCACCGCCGAAATCGCCGCGGCTTCGCCGGGTACAAATCACTTCGCTCGTGCTGCTTGTGCTGATCGGAGCCATCAATTACATCGACCGCGCCACGCTCGCGATTGCGAATCCGCTCATCCGCGAGGAACTAGGCCTTTCCGTCGCCGACATGGGCTTGCTGCTCTCCGCTTTTCTCGGCGCGTATGCGCTCGCGCAGTTGCCTGCCGGCCTGATCGTTGATCGTTTTGGGCCGCGGCTCGTGCTCGCGCTGAGCCTGGCTATTTGGTCGCTGGCGCAGATGGTGGGTGGTTTTGTGCGCGGCTTCGGACAATTCTTTACCACCCGTGCAGCCCTGGGCATCGGCGAGGCACCGCAGTTCCCTGCAAACGTGCGGGTGGTGTGCGACTGGTTTGGCAAAGGCGAGCGCGGGTTCGCCACCGGCGTGTGGAACTCCGCCTCTACACTGGGCACGGCCATCTCCGCTCCGCTACTCACCTTCCTCATGCTCAGCTTTGGCTGGCGGACCATGTTCATCATAATGGGCGTGGTTGGACTCGTGGTCGCCGTCGCGTTTTACGCGCTGTATCGCAATCCCGCCCAGTCCGATCTCACCGACGATGAAAAGCGTTACCTCGCCGACGGCGAAACACCCGCGCCGCGCCAGCCCATCACGCTGCGCGAATGGGCGCATCTCTTCCGCTTTCGCACGACTTGGGGGATGATCTTCGGGTTCTCGGGCACGGTGTATCTGCTGTGGATTTACAACGCGTGGCTCCCGAGCTACCTGCAAATGGAGCGCCATTTCACCATCGCAAAGACGGGCTGGGTGGCCGCGATTCCATTCGTGTTTGGCATCTTCGGCAGCCTGAGCGGCGGCCACCTGTGCGACTATCTCGTAAGAAGCGGCGTATCGCCCATGTTGAGTCGCAAGGGGCCGATGGTCATCGCGCTGCTTGGCGGTTCATTCTTCACCGCGCTCGCCGCCATCACGCAGGCAAATGTGCTCGCCATCGGCTTTATTGCAGTCGCCATGTTCCTGCTCTACATCGCCAGCAGCGCCGCATGGGCCATGGCCCCGGTCGCCGCGCCGGGTAACAGCACCGCCTCGCTCGGTGCGGTGCAAAACTTCGGCGGCTACTGCGGCGGCACGCTCGCCCCAGCGCTCACCGGTTTCATCGTACAAAAGACCACCAGCTTTGCGCCCGCCCTGCACACCGGTGCAGCCATCGGCATCGTCGCGGCATTGCTCTACCTCGTGCTCGTACGCGAGCCGATCACGCCACGCAAACCAGCCGCCGACCCGTCCTTGATTTGATCCATGAGCACAGCTTCAGAGCTCGCTATCGGGATCGATCTCGGTGGCACTTACATCAAAGCAGCCCTAGTGCACCGTCACACTGGCACCCTGATGCAGACATGCTCTTTACCCACTTGCGATGGCGAATGGCGCGGCACGGAGCCTTTATTCGCACATGGCGTCCGCGATCTCGTGCGTCGACTGGAGGCCACCGCGGGATGCGGGCCCTTGGCCGTAGGCCTGTGTGCTCCCGGCATTGCGCACGCCAGCGGCCGTTACGTCGAATGGATGCCAGGGCGTATGCATGGTTTGGAAAAGTTCGACTGGCCCGCTTTTCTTGCGCATGAAGTGCGCGTGCTCAACGATGCCCATGCCGCGTTGCTCGGTGAAGCATGGGTTGGCAGCGCCCGGGGCTGTCAGGATGTCATCATGCTGACTCTCGGTACATCGGTGGGGGGAGCAATTCTCAGTGGTGGTAAACTCATCCGTGGCCACATCGGCCGCGGCGGGCATCTGGGCCACATTTCGATCCACGCAGATGGGGAACAAGACGCCTTTCAGACCCCGGGAAGTCTCGATTCGTTCCTCGGCAATCATACCGTCTCTGAGCGCACTGCTGGGCGCTACGAAAGCACCCATGCCCTCGTCGCCGCAGCTCTTGCCGGTGAACCGGACGCCCGGGTCATCTGGGATGCCTCAGTCCGCCGGCTCGCGGTGGCCATGGCATCTTTGGTCAATGTGCTCGATCCCGAACGGGTGATTCTGGGTGGCGGAATTTCAGCAGGGGCGGGTGACGCACTGCTGCTGCCGCTGCAAGCCTACCTCGACCAGTTCGAATGGCGTCCCGGCGGCCACCGGGTGCGGCTGATGCTGGCGAGTGCCGGCGAATGGGCTGGTGCCTGTGGAAGCGTGCACTAACTTGAGCGCCTCCGGATCGAATCAATGCCCGCTTTTCCACCGTCTTTTGACCCATGAAAAATACCCCTCCCCTCCTCACTGCCCTTTTGCTCGCATCGGTCACCGCGCTGCACGCCGTCGATGTGCCCACGCTGCAGGCACCGCAACATTTTGGCGCCCCCAGGCCCGAGCATGCCGTCTCCAACCGCGCCTTCACAGGCATCGCAAGCATGGCCGTGGCGCCAAAGGGGCGGCTTTGGGCCGTTTGGTATGCGGGCAGTACTCCCAGCGAAGACGCGAACAACTACGTTGTGCTCTCCACCAGTGGCGACAACGGCTCGACATGGTCCGAGGTACTCACCGTCGATCCTGATGGCATAGGCCCCGTGCGCAGTTTTGATCCCGAGCTGTGGGTGTCGCCGGATGGCCGCATGTTTCTCTTTTGGGCGCAGCGTAGAAACTCGATCAAACCAGAAGTATGGTGTGCAGAAACCACGCAGCCCGACGCCGCGCAGCCCAAGTGGTCCAATTGGTCCAAGCCGCGGCGTATCAGCGAGGGGGTGATGATGTGCAAGCCGCTCGTACTTTCCTCCGGCGAATGGGGACTGCCAATCAGCCAATGGGAAGGCAACGGCTGGAGTATCGGGGACAATAGTCCGCAGCTCGTCGTCTCCACCGATGCCGGCAAGACTTGGAGCCTGCGCGGCAGTTGCAATGTACCAAAAGACGCGCGCGATGCCGACGAGCACATGTTCGTTGAGCGCACCGACGGTTCCCTCCGGCTTCTCGTGCGCACCCGGTACGGCATCGGCGAGAGCGTCTCCACTGACCGTGGCAAAACTTGGCCGGAGCTGCAACCCTCAGCCATCCAGCACCCGACCTCGCGCTTTTTTATCCGCCGTCTCGTTTCGGGAAACCTGCTGCTCGTCAAACACGGCCCCATCGACACACGCACTAGTCGCTCGCACCTGACCGCATTCCTTTCCAAAGACGACGGCAAGACATGGAGCGGCGGACTCCTGCTTGATGAACGCAAAGGTGTGTCCTACCCGGATGGCGACCAATCGTCCGATGGCCTCATCCGCATCATCTACGACTATAACCGCACCACAGACCGCAACATCCTCATGTCCTCGTTTCGCGAGGAGGACGTGGCCGCAGGCCGGGACGCGAGTGGCACGGTGAAACTGCGCCAACTCGTGAGCCGGGGCACCGGCGGCCAGGAAAAGCAGAAAAACTCCACTGCATCCCACGACGCCAAGCCCGTCACCAACTCCATCGGCATCAGGCTTGTGCGCATCGGGGCGGGAACGTTCACGATGGGACAAGACGGGCCGCAGCTGGAGGATTATCTGCGCCAGAAGCGGTTTGGAGAGATGCACAAGGACATCGACCGGATTGACTTCGACGAGAAGCCGGCGCATCAGGTCACGATCTCGCAGCCGTTTATGATCGGAGTCACTGAGGTCACGGTGGCGCAGTACCGGCAGTTCGAACCCGACTTCAAAACCAGCGATCCAAAGTCAAAGCCTGCCGATGATGATGCGGCAAGCGGTGTGACTTGGGAAAAGGCCGTCGCATTTTGCGAATGGCTTTCCAAGAAAGAAGGCAAGACCTACCGGCTGCCCACGGAGGCGGAATGGGAGTATGCCTGCCGCGCCGGCACAACGACGCTCTTCCACACCGGTGACACGATGCCCGACAACCACCAGAAATGGTTCGGAGACAATAATCTGCGCAGCGTGTATTTCCCCCCGGGACCAATGCCGCGTGAATATGACTGGCGCAACACCGGCAAGCCCGAAGCGCAGCTGAAGCAAGGTCAAATCCTTGGCCTGACCCATCCCGAGGCGGAATCGAGAGCCGGAGGCACGGGTTCTTTGCGCGTGGCACAGAAGACGCCGAACGTCTGGGGTCTGCATGACATGCACGGAAACGTGGCCGAGTGGTGCAGCGACTGGTATGGACCGTACGAGAGCAGCTCTCAGATCGATCCGCTCGGTCGTGTCGACGGCGATTGCCGCGTGTTTCGCGGCGGGTTTCATTCCTCGATGATCCGCTTCCTGCGTTCGGCGAATCGCGGTTCTTGGGTGACAAACTCTGCAAGCGAACGCATCGGCTTCCGCGTCGTGCAGGGTGAATTACCGAAGGGAAAACATCTGCCGGTGGCCCCGCCCCCATTGAACGCACAGGACGTGAGCCAGAACGTGCCGCTCATTCCACCGCAGCCAGCAGGTGCGCCCTTCTTTGAAGGTCCAAGGCCCTTCGTGCGCATCCCCGATGACGCTTTTGGCCCCGTGTTCATCAGCCAGAATCACAGCCCGTCCATCACCGAGTGCCCGAATGGAGATTTGCTGGCGGTTTGGTTTTCCACCATGGGCGAAACCGATCTCACTACCGCAAACGCCGCTTCGCGCCTGCGCTTCGGTGCCAGGGAATGGGAACCCGCCTCGTCTTTCTGGGATGCGATGGACGTGAACGATCACGCACCGAAAATCTGGTGGGATGGTGATCTCGCGATCTTCCACATCGTTGAAGCAAGGCAGCATGGAGACATTTTGATCCGCCGCTCCACCAACAACGGCGCGACCTGGTCGAAGGCCGAAGTGATGCGCGCACGTGGAGAGTCGGCCGGCAATCCCATCCGCACAACGAAAGGTGTCATCGCGATCCCGTTCGACTTTTCGGGCCTTTCGATCAGTCGCGACAACGGCAAGACCTGGAGCGAAACTGGGCGGGATCGGCGGGGATCGGATGACATCCGGCCTGGAAGCAAAGGCCCATTTATCGCTGGCATTCATTCGCCCATCGTCGAACTCGCCGACGGACGGATCATGGCCTATGCCCGCCTCTCTGCGGAAGAGCCCGCCCAAAAGCGTTTCGAGCTCAAGATGCCTGTTAGCTACTCCAGCGACCTGGGCGAGACCTGGCAATGGGATGTCAGCGAGTTCCCCATCGTGAGCAACACACAGCGCCCCGCGATGCTGCGACTGAAGGAAGGCCCCATCGTCCTCTGCGCCTTCACTGACGAGGCGCGTAAACCTAAGAACGAACGCATCGGACTCACCTTCAAATCCGGTGGAGGCGACTACACAGGCATCGGCTTATACGCCGCCGTGAGTTATGACGAAGGCAAGACCTGGCCCGACCGCCGCCTCATCGCCGCCGAAGGCAAGACCACTGCAGGCATCAATGGCTACCTCGCTGCCACCCAAACCCGCGACGGCCGCATCCAGCTAATCACCAGCAAGGATCACTACGTCTTCAACCTCGCGTGGCTCAAAGCCCTGCCGCCGGCACCGCAAAAGTAAGCCATCACACAGTTATGAAGAACACACTCATCCCCCTCGCCGCCTTGCTGCTTGCGTCGCCCGCCTTGCTTGCGCAAGAAAAACCCGAAGTTGCAAACGCAACAAAAGCCGCAAAACGCGCCTGGGAATCCGCGCCAGTTGAAAAGAAAGCGTTCTGGCAGCAGCAGCGCGAAGCTTTGAAGCACATTGACTTTGCAGATGATATAAAGCGGCAAATCGTCATTGCCCGCGGTTCCCCTAAGCCGGACGAATATCACGCGCATCCGACTACTGTGATGCTCGCAGACAACAAAACAATGTTCTGCGTCTGGAACATTGGCCACGGCGGACACGCTGGACCGATGGCCCGCAGCGACGACGCCGGTTTGAAGTGGACGCGCATGGATGACGCGCTGCCACCGAACTACGCGAACTTCAAGAACTGCCCCAGCATTTACCGCCTCACCGACACTGCGGGTAAGGAGCGTCTGTGGGTCTTTGCAGCACGCACCTTGACCGACAAGGAAAACCCCACGCCCGTCGCTGGCCGTCACGAAGGCTTCATGCCGCGCATCGTCAGTGAAGACAGCGGCAGAACTTGGCGCGAGTTGCCACCGATCGGGGGGCCGATCAGCAAGAACGATCCCTTCCGCAACATCATGACCTTCTCCAGCATTGTGCAACTGAAAGATGGCTCATCGCTCGGTCTATTCCATCGAGGCAGTGGCATCGGCGAGGAAGGCACTCTACAGGTACTCCAATCCATCACCCACGATGGCGGCCTCACCTGGTCGACGCCCTCCGTGGCCTGCGACGGGACGAAGCTCGACGGCAAGCACCCTTGCGAGCCTTACGCCTTCCGATCTCCCGATGGAAACCAACTCTGCTGCCTTATGCGCGAGAACCGCCGCAGCGGTACGAGTCTTGTCATGTTCAGCAGTGACGAGGGCAAGACCTGGTCGGAGGCAGTCGACGCTCCGTGGGGTCTCACTGGCGATCGCCATCACGGCATCAGCCTGCCCGATGGCCGCATGGTGATTGTCTTTCGCAATGCCTCGCCGAACGCGAAAGACAAAGCAGGCTTCATCGCCTGGGTCGGCACCTACGCCGACATCAAGCAAGGCAACCCTGGTCAGTATCGCGTGAGCCTACTGCGCACCTTCAAAGATGGATTCTACCCCGGCATTCATTTGTTGCCCGACGGCACAATCGTGGCCACGACGTATGCGAACTACCGCCAGGAGGACGTCGGTTGCTCCATCGTCAGCGTGCGCTTTAAAATAAGCGAAGTGGATAAGCTGGCGGAGGCCCTGAAGTGAACGGAAACAGTCCCTCCATGAAATCCCCCCTCACAACCCTAACGACTCTCATTCTCTACTCGCTCACGCAGCTTCACGCTGCCGAGCCTATCACAAACTCCATCGGCATGAGGCTTGTGCGCATCGAGGCGGGAAGCTTTGCGATGGGGCAGGACGGACCGCAGACCGATTATAAGATGAAGAACCATCCCGGCGAATCGGACCGGCCGGACTGGGATGAAAAGCCCGTCTATCGGGTGCTCATCTCAAAACCGTTTTACATCGGGGCCACGGAGGTCACCGTGGATCAGTATCGGCAGTTCGATCACGCGTATCGCGCAGGCAAGGGATTGCCCGACGAAGCGGCAGGCGGAATCAGTTGGACCAAGGCGGTCGAATTCTGCGCATGGCTCTCAACAAAAGAGGGCAGGACCTATCGTCTGCCAACCGAGGCAGAGTGGGAGTATGCATGCCGAGCCGGGACGAAAACGGTTTTTAATACTGGAGACAAACTGCCGGATGGCTTCCTTCCCTGGCTTACGGGGTACGGGTACCCAGGCATGTTTCCTTGGAGCTTCTATTTCCCAGACAACAAAGCATCGCCGGAATATTTACCTCTGGGTGGGCAAGGACAGTCCTTGAAGCCTGAGAGTGACGGGTTCGTCATTCTGACGAGCTCGTCGCTGCGGCGAAAAAGAACCAACCCTTGCTGCGGGTTGCCCAGCGCGCACCAAATGCCTGGGGACTTTACGATATGCACGGGAATCTCTGCGAATGGTGCAGCGATTGGTATGGCCCCTATGTCGGCGGGGAGCAGACCGATCCGCGGGGCCGTAGCGACGGGGATTTCCGTGTGTTCCGCGACGGGCCGCATTCGATGCTTTCGCGCCTTGTGCGCAGTGCCAACCGCGGGGCGTGGATTCCCGAATCCAGCGCCAGCATCTTTGGTTTCCGCGTCGTCCTTGGAGAGGAACCACAAGGACCTTTGCTACCCCCAGAGCAGCCGCCAAAGAACGCACGAGATGTGAAGCAGATCGTCGCTAGGATTGCGATGCCGCCGCAGGATGAGGCGTTTTTCAGCGGCCCGAAGCCCTTTGTGAAAATCCCCGAAGGCTCGTGCGGCCCGCTCTTCTCCAATCACAACCACAGCCCCGGCATCACCGAATGTCCCAACGGAGACCTGCTCGCCACCTGGTTTTCCACAGTTTTGGAGGGAGCAACAGAGCTGTGTAATGCTGCCGCACGGCTGCGCTTTGGCCAAAGCGAGTGGGAAGATGCGTCGCCCTTCTGGGATGGGCAGGACATCAACGATCACGCCCCCAAACTGTGGTGGGATGGAGACAAGACCATCTATCACATCGCTCGCGGCCACTCGGAGAACATCGTCCGCACTTCCACCGACAATGGTGCCACATGGTCGAAGGCAAAACCCATCTACCCGCAGGGCGAAACGGGCAATGGAATGATCCGGACGCGCGACGGCGTACTAATGATCACCCAGGATGTAGGCGTCTCGCTCTACACGAGCAGCGACAACGGCAAGAGCTGGAGTTCAAAAGGCGTCCACCATCCAAACGATGAGATCCGTCCAGGTGGAAAAGGCGGCCGACATGCAGGCATTCATGCGCCGGTGGTGGAGCTTGCCGATGGCCGGCTTATGACCATCGGACGACCACATCCGACGCCACAAGTGGCGGTGTTCGGAGGGAGAGCTCCGTTGAGCTTCAGCAGTGATAAAGGCCAAAGCTGGACGTATGCGGAGAGTGAGTTTCCCGCGGTCACCTCGGTCCAGCGGCCCGTGATGATCCGTCTTCGCGAGGGTCCCATCCTGCTCTGCTCCTTCACCGACCAGTGGAGCGAGTTTTATAAGGGCAATCGCAAGGGAATGAGCTTCAGAAGCGAAGGCGGAGAGTTCACCGGCTACGGTTTATTTGCCGCACTGTCGTATGACGAGGGGAAGACATGGCCGGACCGGCGGTTGATCACCCCCGGAGGGCCGAAGCGTGAGGCCGGGACAATGAACCATGGCGTGTTCACACTGAGCAGCACCATGGCCGAGCCAAAGGGCTACCTTTCCATCACCCAGACCCGCGACGGCCGACTGCAGCTCATCACGAGCGGGAACCACTACGTCTTCAACCTCGCGTGGCTCAAACAACTGCCGCCTGCACCGAACCAAGAATAACGCTCGACGCTATCAGCACCATGAACACCGCCCCCACCGTCACTCGCCGAAACGCCCTTACCTCCCTCGCCTCCACCCTCGCCGTCACACTCGGCGGAGGCCTGGCCGCCCCTCTCTTCGCACAAACGCAAAGCGCTCCGAAGCCTGCGCTGCCAGCGACCACGAAGCCCTCATTCCCAAAACCCACGCTGCATGTCTATTCCGACTACGGCTGGCTGCGCGGGTTTAATTACATCATGCCCTGGGGAGCCCGTATCGAGGACGCCTGGTGGTTTTATGACGGCAGGAAAATCCGCGAGGACATGGCGCTCGCGCGTTCGGTGTATGCCAATGCAATCCGTCTGTGGATCGACTATAGCGTCTGGTATCGTGATCCCGAGAAAGTGACGGCCAGCTTTTTGGATGCAATCGCCGCCATTGATGAGAACGGGATGAAAGCCATGCCCTGCCTCTTCAACCGCTGGGTGGGCGGACGCCACGATTACGGCGGCACACACACTGAAAATATCAGACCGAACATGCCGGAGCAGCTCGACTACGTCCGCGCTCTCGTCACTCCCCTAGCTAACGACCCGCGCATCTTCTGCTGGGATCTCTGCAACGAGCCGCAGGGTGGCGCCGACCCCACCTTCAAGACCGTTAGCGAGGAACTCAGTCTGCGCGAGTATCGCTGGCTGATGGCCATCGCCGACACGTTGAAGAAATGCGGTGCCCAGCAGCCCGTGACCATTGGAACGATGAACGGCACCAACATCACGTTCTACGCACCGCTCGTGGACGTGCTTTGCTCTCACCCGTACGCCCGCGACCGCGCGGGCTTGGAGCAACTCATCGCCGGCTATCGCGTGATGATGACTGAGGAAAAGAAACCCATGCTGGTGAACGAATGCGTGCCCGGCAGTGACAACGATGAAGTGCGTGGCGAGACACACCGCTACTACTTGGAACAGCTGAGCGCCGCAGGGCTCGGTTGCATGCCTTGGAGCATCCGCGAAGGGCGTCACGTCGCCGCACGCCGCGACCGGATGGATGGCAACGGCATCGATAACAAAGGGTACCACCCCACATTCAATGCCAACGGCACCCTGCGCGCCGGCCACGAGTGGATGCGCGCGACCCCCAAGCTCCGCGCGCCTTGGGAAAAATAACGGCCGAAGGAACAGACTGAAAAAATAATCCTAAAACAGAAGATCCCCACCCTTCCTTCCTCCCTGCTGCCAGTGCCGCTGGCAGCGCTGCACGCAATTGACCCTCAAGGCGCAGAGGCTGGCACGCCTTGCGAAGTGGCGATCGGTTCCGAATCGTTCGGCCTCGGCGGTTTTTGGGGAGTCGCACTCAAAACCTTGGTTTCGCTCACAAATCCAACAGTCCGCGGAGGGCAGCTTTTACTTCCTCGAACTGCTCGTGAGAAAGCTTACCCAGCTTTTTTTCGAGTGCGCTGTGGTCGATGCTCGCTAATACCTGCACATTTACAGCCGAGCGTTTGGGTAGCCAACGGGGTTTACCGATGTCCACCTCACCGCGAAGCCCTCGAAGTTGAGAAGTCAAGGGTGCAACTACCACCAGCGATCGAGCATTCGTGGGCTGGGGAACCGAAAGAACGACAACGGGCCGCACTTTTGCAGCCAGACCAAAGTCAACGAGCCAGACTTCACTGGAATGCGCCTGAGTACTCACCGAGTGCGTTCTCCCAAGTTTTTCCCTGTTCTTCTGTTGTGAGAAGCCGGTCCACGTTGGTCGTGACCGCAAAGGGCAGGTCATTTCTGAGTTCTACCTGCGCGAGGAAAATGTTGAACGCATCGCCCGGTTTCATCCCGAGCCGTGCAAAGACCTTTTCTGCGCGTCTCAGTCGTTCGGTGGGAACCCGTGCGCGGAAAAGAGTAGAGCTTGCCATAGCTCAAAAGTGTTCAAATGTGCTCAGATGTCAAGGCAGACCGACCGGCGACACGCTTGAGACGCATGCGTTTCTTTGAGAAACGCTGAAATCCCATTTGCCGATTTTCATATGTTTTCAAAGCAACTCACTAAGAAACCACTCTCGGGCTAAGAAAGGCACGCCGCATGGGTCTAGTGGTATGACCTCAAGCCTCCAAACCAGTTCATGAATCAAGCGGACCTCAACATTTTGGCCAAGCTCAAGGAGGGGAAACGCGATGCCGAACTGGATGCGCTTTTGAAGGCCAAAACAAAAAGTTTTCCACTCCTACTCACGGCGGACCAGTGGCACACGCTGCGGCTTCGCGTTGAGGGACAGACCATGACGGCATTTGTTGACGACGCAGAAGTAGGATCGATCACAAGCCCGGGTGTTGGGCACCCAAACAAACGGGTGCTGGAGATCAGCAATAACAAGCCCGTTCGGATCGACGACGTGAAAATCTGGAACCTCCCCTACTCATGAGATTACTTTCATTCTCCCTGGTTTGTTTTTTTGCAGTCGCACTGACCCCCTTGCTGTATGCGAGTGAACCGCAGGCCCCGGCACTTTCCGATTTTCTCGAACAGCACTGCACCGCATGTCATAACCCGGAAAAGCTCAAGGGTAAGATCGACCTCAAGCCGATGTCGGACTCGCCTGCACATTCGGATGCGGACCTTTTAGAGCGGGTCATGGACGTCATCTCATCTGGGGACATGCCTCCGGAGGAAAAGCCCCGGCCTTCGAAGGCGGATGTCGGCTCCGTTTTGGTGCATCTGCGCAAAATCCTTGGCGCTGCGCGCTTGAGGGATGGGATCACTCCCGATGACCCGGGCAGGGGCAATGACGTGGATCACTCCGCACTTTTCACCGAACCGGAGGTGCGAAAGGCTGCCGCGCCCTCGCGACTCTGGCGTATGAGTCCGCACCTTTTCATGCAAAGGGCGAACGCGCTGACGCAAAACCGGCTGTTCCTTTACCCGAACCGGAACCTCGGCAAAGACGCGCTTCATCCGGCCTTGAGTTACATGGCTCCTCCCCACGCATTCCGAGACCATGCGGGCATTCACCGCCTCGAGGGCACGACCACCGAGCTGCTTTTTGACGTTTGCTGGCACATTGCCGGGTTGCAGGTGGCTCCTGCGAAACCTGCACGCCCGCTGCCGGCGTTTGAAGTGCTGTTGTCTGCTGCGGAACCAGATGATGCGGCGTGGGAGGCCGCGATCCGGGAGCAGTTCCATGTGTCGATGCGGCGCGCACCGCGGACGGATGAGATGGCCGGTCTAGTCCGGCTGGCAAGAGCAACTGAGTCCAAGGGCACGCGAGCCCTCGCATTACAGACCTTGCTTGCGGCCGTCCTGCTTAAGCCCGATGCGGTGTACCGCTACGAGATCGGCCGGGGTGAACCTGACGAGATTGGACGCGTGATGCTAGCTCCCCACGAATTGATGCATGCGGTTGCGTACGCCCTCACAGACTTTGCACCGGACGAGACCTTGCGGCAAGCCGTGGCCGAGGGAAGGTTCACAGCGCGGAAAGACGTGGAGCGAGAGGTCAAGCGCGTGATTGAAACAACCGATGCCGCGATGCCTCGGTTGCTGCGCTTCTTCCAAGAGTATTTTGAGTACCCCCGCTCCACGGATGTGTTCAAGGACGCACGGCCCGTGGGGCTATCTCAAGCGGTGTACCGCATCGAAGATGCCGATGCGTTTGTGCGGTGGATACTCCGGGAGGACCGGGATGTCCTGAAAAGGCTGTTGACTGAGGACCGTTATTTCATGGGAACCGACGTGCTGGCGAATGTGCCGAATCATGTCCGGCGTTTCAGCACTTACTTGTTTGCCGACTATGGTTTTCAAAAGGAGACCACGTGGTCCTCCGAGTGGAAGACCAAACCGACGCCGCCCCCTGTGGGCAAACGTGCCGGCATGTTGACTCACCCGGCGTGGCTGCTGGCGTTTTCTGACAACGAGAAGAGCCAGGCAATCCAGCGGGGCCGCTGGATTCGCACCAAGCTGCTGGGTGGAACGGTTCCCGACACTCCCATCGGAGTGGATGCGAAACTCCCCACTGACTCCGAGCTGACGTTGCGCGAGAAGATGGAAAAGGTGACCCACGCAGACTATTGCTGGCGCTGCCACCAGCGGATGGATCCGCTGGGCTTGCCGTTAGAACAGTTTGACGATTTCGGGCGCTGGCGGGAGGAAGAAAAAGGAAAACCCGTGGTGACCACGGGAGAAATCCGGATCGGGGATCCCGCGTTAGACGGTCCCGTGAAAGACCCGTTCGAAATGATGGAGAGGCTTGCTCGATCCGAGCGTGTCGAGCAGGTGTTCGTGCGACACGCCTTCCGGTATTTCCTTGGCCGCAACGAAACCCTCGACGATGCGCCCACGCTGATTGACGCCCACCGGGCTTACCGCGCGAAGGGCGGAAGCATGAAGGCGCTGGTGGCTTCGCTGTTGGGTTCAGACTCCTTCCTCCTCCGCCAACAAGTCACGTCCAAAGACCGGGAATCCACTGTTCAATGAAATCGCCATCCCTCAACCGCCGTCACTTTCTCAAAAACCTAAGCCTTGGTGCGAGCGCGGCCGTGCTTGGTCCCGTGCTGGAGCGCATCAGCCTCGGAGCGGAAGGCAAAATGGGGCCTCTCCGTTTTCTATTTGTGCTGGAGGGTAACGGACTCCCTCCAAAACAACTACAACCTCAGGAAATTCCCTTTGTCCCTCGCGAAAACCGGGACTGTTTTTCTAGCACACCGCTAACGGGCCTGACTCTGCCCGCATCTTTGGCGCCGGTGGAATCGTTCCGTGACCGGATGACCATCATTCAAGGATTGTCCGGCCGCATGTGCAGCGGGGGACATTCCTGCGATCACGGTGCCTTGGGCGCTTATCACGCGAACGGGGGGCGTGCCATCCGAGGGGCCACAATCGACTCGATGCTGGGGCAACACCGGCCGGGCATTTTTCAAAACATCGCCCTCGGAATCTCCAGTGAAGTGGACAAAGCCATCGACTTCAACTGCACTGCGCTCAAGCCGGGACAAAGCCTCGCGACCATCCTGCATCCGGCGATTGCGTACCGGAAACTGTTCGGTGTGGTTTCCCGAAATGAGGCGGGAGCGTCTTTTCAGGCCCAGAGCAGACTGCTCGACCACATGCAGGCTGAAATCCGGAGTGCTAGAAAGGAACTCGGTGCGATCGAAAAGGAGAAACTCGATGCCTACCTTGGGGCATTTGAGTCGATTGCACGCACATCGAACCGGTTGGTGGAAGCCCGAGAATCCCTGGGTGCCATCGCACCTGCCGCAGCAGACAAATATCAGTCAAAAGTCGAAACCGACCGTCTGGATGCACAGTTTGAGTTGGCAACCGCAGCGTTGATTGGCGGGATTACCAATAGCGCCACGATCGCATCAGGAGTGGGCACGCCAAACTTTAACGTGACGTTTGGCGGCCTTGGGATTCAGGAATCCAAGCATGTCATCGGGCACGCGCTTTATCTTGCCGACGACCACACCCGCTGGGAGATGTCTGAAAAGATCCGCGCGTTCCACTTTAGTCTTATCGCCCGCACGATGCGGGCCCTCGCGAATGTGCCTGAAGGAAATGGCACATTGCTCGACCGCACCATCATCCTGTATCTCAGCGACAACGCAGAGACGCACCACAGCACCTGTTATGAATGGCCCTTTGTGTTGTTTGGCGGGCCGGAGGCGCGTCTGCAGCGCGGTGGGCGGATTGTGCATTACCCGGACTACGGCAAGCCCGGGCACAAAACCATCAACACCCTTTACAACACGCTCCTTCACGCCTGCGGAAGTCCCCGTGACGACTTTGGACGGCTCGATCCAAATCTTGAGCCTCACATGCACCGGGGCCCGCTCAGCGAGATCCTCGCATAGTCGGCGGAGTTATTTGTTGAAATCACCTGTTATGATATTCCGCACAAAACTCGGACCCCCGACGATTTTAGGCGCGGTCTGTGCGGCAACTACCGCGTCACGCTTACAGGTGGCTACGCTGACTCTGAGCGCTGCAAATTTTCGGTTTCGCAACAAAGGAAATGATGAAACATAACCTCATTTTCTTCTTCCATCTGCTGCTCGCGTCGCTGGCTGTGCAAGCCATCCCGCCAACCTCGCTCAAAACCGAATTCCTCGAAAACGCGCTCGGCATCGACACGGCCAAGCCGCGATTCTCGTGGATCGTTGAGGACACTATGCCCGGCGCGAAGCAGACGGCGTATCAGCTGCAGGCCGCTTCTTCGCCGGAGTTCAAGGAACCGCTGCTGTGGGACAGCGGCAGGGTTGCTTCTGAGCAGTCGCATCTGGTCGAATATGCAGGCAAGCCGCTCGTCTCGCGCCAGCAAGTGTGGTGGCAGGTGAAATCGTGGGACAAGGACGGCAAGGACACCGACTGGTCGCACCCGGGGCGATTTGAGGTTGGGTTGCTTGGAACGGCCGACTGGGCCGGTGCCGAGTGGATATCTGCGCCTCGCTTTCCGGGAGATGAGAGCGAGGTTTCGGCGCGCTGGTTTGATGCCGCGGTGATCACTACACCGTGGCTAAACGGGAGTTTTAGCGGTGACGCGATTGAGAGCGCGCGGCAGGATTTGGCTAAAACCACCGGAGCCGCCATGCTGCGCAAGGAATTCGACTTGCCGGGCGAAGCGGTGCGGGTGCGGCTTTATCTCTCCACCCTGGGGTTTCACGAAGTGACACTGAACGGCCGGGCCGTTGACGACCATCGAATGGAAACCTCGCCGGTCCATGCGCCGCTGTTCTCCTACTACGTCGTTAAAGAGGTCACCGAGCTGCTAAAGACAGGCCGCAACTGCCTCGGGTTGACGCTGAGCAACGGCCGTCATGTCGAGGGCCCGAGACATCATGTGGTGAAGGATTATGGCGACCGGCCGGCCACGATGGTCAGACTGGTGGCGGAGCTCGCCGACGGCTCCCAAGTCGAGGTTCTGAGCGAC